>NZ_JAEPRP010000028.1:0-12206 GCF_016652895.1 Ensifer sp. SSB1 | reverse complement strand
ATCGAAGACGCCTGGCCGCGATCCTTCCTGCCGATAGGCAAGACGCGCCGCCGCGAACTCTGCGACCTTGTCGCCGCGCTCGTGCGCACAGTCTTCGTCGACACCGAGATCGGCGTTTCGTTGCGCTTCAACGCACTGCGTCAGCAGCACCAGCGCCAACTGACCGAGCAGCGCAGTGCCGACGAGCAGGAAGTCAAGGCGCTCTTCGGCGACTTTGCCGACAGTCTGAGCAACGGCGATCTCGGTGCTCGGCTACCGGAAGCAACGGCGGAAGCCTACCAGCCGATCGTCGCCAGCCTGAATACGGCACTGGAACAAATCCAGCAGAGCCTGCAGGCATCTGATCTGCACAATCGGTCCGCCGAAGCCCTGGTCGACCGCATGCGCGCAAACGCGGCAACCTTCTCGGACAAGGCGAGCATCGAAGCCGATGCGCTGTCCGGCCAGCTTGCAGCGCTCGCCGACATGGCCGGCCGCATGGCGAGCGGCTCCGGCCGCATCAGCACGACCGAGACGAAGGCCAACGAAACCCGCATCGCGGTTGAGCGCAGCGGCGAAATCGCCGGTCAGGCGATCACGGCCATGGCCGACATCGAGGCATCCGCCGAAAAGATCGGCCAGATCATCGGCGTTATCGACGAGATCGCCTTCCAGACCAATCTTCTGGCACTGAATGCCGGCATCGAAGCGGCCCGCGCCGGCGACAGCGGTCGCGGCTTTGCGGTCGTCGCCCAGGAAGTGCGCGCGCTCGCGCAGCGCTCCGGTGAGGCGGCACGCGAGATCAAGCAGCTCGTCACCGGCACCAAGGCGCAGGTCGAAACCGGCGTCGAGATTGTCGGCCGCACCCAGGACGCGATCAGCAGCATTGTCGAGCAGGTCACGTCGATCAATTCGGCGGTGTCGGGCATTGCCCGCGAAGCTGAGCAGCAGGTGGGCGATCTCCGGGGCGTTGCCGCCGAGATCGGCACGATCTCGCAGGGCGTGCAGGCAAGTGCTGCGTTGGCGGGAGAAACCGCGCGTTCGTCGGACGATCTCCACACCGTCATCGTCGAGCTTGGCGAGACCATCCGCCGGTTCCGTCTTGAGCGGCGCCATCCCGTTTCGTCAGCTGTCGGTCGCGAACCGAGCCGGCCGACCCCGCGCGTGTTTGCCGAGGAGCCGACGGTCGCGCTGTTCGACGATGGGCCGCAGCGGCAGTTCGCCGGATGGCAGCGCTGAGTTCAAGGGCAGTACAGAGTTAGCAGTCGAGGAAGACAGGAATGGCCAGCAAGAAGACCGCTCAGAAGACGCTCAGCCTCGCTCCGGTGTTGGACCTGAACGAGGCGACGGCGTTGCATGAGAAGCTGCTCGCGCTCAAGGGCAGCGACATCGTGATCGACGCCTCGGCGGTCGAGCGGGTAGGGACGCTTTGTGTCCAGGTGCTGATGGCCGGCGCCAAGACCTGGGAAGAGGATCATTTGTCTTTCACCTTCAGCAAGGTGTCGGACGCTTTCGAGAAAACGACACAGCTCATCGGGGTCGAGATCGACCACCTGGTGGCAAAGGAGATTTGAGAAATGAAGAAGCGAGTTCTGACGGTCGACGACTCCCGCACGATCCGAAACATGCTGCTGGTCACGCTGAACAATGCCGGGTTCGAAACGATCCAGGCCGAAGACGGCGTCGAGGGTCTTGAGGTGCTGGAAGAAGCCAACCCCGATGTGATCGTCACCGACATCAACATGCCGCGTCTCGACGGCTTCGGTTTCATCGAAGGTGTGCGCAAGAACGACCGCTACCGCGCCATTCCGATCCTGGTTCTGACCACGGAAAGCGATGCGGAGAAGAAGAACCGTGCGCGTCAGGCGGGAGCAACGGGCTGGATCGTCAAGCCGTTCGACCCGACCAAACTCATCGATGCAATCGAGCGCGTAACGGCCTGAAGTCCGGGGATAGCCTCCAATGGATATGAACGAAATCAAAGAGATCTTCTTCCAGGAATGCGAGGAGCAACTCGCCGAACTGGAATCGGGTCTGCTGAAGCTCAATGACGGCGACCGCGATCCGGAAACGGTCAATGCGGTGTTCCGTGCGGTGCACTCGATCAAGGGTGGCGCCGGCGCTTTCGGGCTCGATGACCTCGTCTCCTTCGCGCATGTGTTCGAGACGACCCTTGATTGCGTTCGTTCCAACCGGCTCGATCCGGGACCGGAGGTTCTGAAGGTGATGCTGAAGTCGGCCGACGTGCTGGCCGACCTGACCAATGCCGCGCGCGATGGCGGCAGCGTCGACGAGGCGCGCAGCCGTCAGCTCATCAAGGAGCTCGAAGCTCTGGCAAACGGTGAAGTGCCGCAGGCGTCCGCTGCACCGGTTGAGCCCGTTGCCAAGCCGGTCGCCGCCGTGGCTCCGCCGCCGGTCAATGACGAAGGCTTCCAGCCGGTCGCCTTCTCCTTCGACGACTTCGAAGCGGACGAAGAGCCACCACTGATGGAAACGCCCACCTATGAGATCGTCTTCAAGCCGAAGTCCGATCTCTACGCCAAGGGCAATGAGGCAACGCTGCTTCTGCGCGACCTCTCCCGCCTCGGCGAGATGAGCATCCATTGCGACATGGGCGCACTGCCGACGCTCGATCGGCTGAGCCCGGAGAGCGCTTATTTCTTCTGGAAGATCTCGCTCAAGACCGACAAGGGCGAGGACGCCATCCGCTCCGTCTTCGAATTCGCCGAGTGGGATTGCGACCTGGAGATTTCTCTCGTCGAGGACGAGGCCGCGCAGTCGGGCGAAGAGCTGCCGATGCAGCCGGTGCCGTTCGATCTGTCGATCCTTGATGACGAACCGGCGGTTTCCGTCGGTGTCGTCGAGGAGGAGGAACAGCTCGCGGTCCAGCAGCAGGAAATCCGCAATGCTGCGGTTTCCGCCGCAGGCACCGCCAGCAACGTGCTGCAGATGGCCCAGTCCGCCGCGCGGGCGCCGGCCGAGAAGTCGACGCCAGCCGCCAGTGCCGCAGCGCAGAGCGCTGCTGCCCAGCAAGCTGCCGCATCGGCCGCCACACCGACGATCCGCGTCGATCTCGACCGTGTCGATCGTCTGATCAACCTCGTCGGCGAGCTCGTCATCAACCAGGCGATGCTCTCGCAGAGCGTCGTCGAAAACGACGCCAACGGCACGTCCTCGATCAACATGGGCCTCGAAGAGCTGCAGCAACTCACCCGCGAGATCCAGGACTCGGTGATGGCGATCCGAGCCCAGCCGGTAAAGCCGGTGTTCCAGCGCATGTCGCGCATCGTTCGCGAAATCGCCGACATGACCGGCAAGTCGGTCCGCCTGATCACCGAAGGCGAGAACACCGAGGTCGACAAGACGGTCATCGACAAGCTGGCCGAGCCGTTGACCCACATGATCCGCAACGCGGTCGACCATGGCCTCGAAACGCCGGAGAAGCGCCTTGCTGCGGGCAAGAGCGCCGAAGGCACCGTGCGCCTGACGGCCAAGCATCGTTCCGGCCGCATCGTCATCGAGCTTGCCGACGACGGCGCCGGCATCAACCGCGAGAAGGTGCGCCAGAAGGCGATCGACAACGACCTGATCGCGGCCGACGCCAACCTTTCGGACGAAGAGATCGACAACCTGATCTTCCACGCCGGCTTCTCGACGGCGGACAAGATCTCCGACATATCCGGCCGTGGCGTCGGCATGGACGTGGTCAAGCGCTCGATCCAGGCGCTCGGCGGTCGCATCAACATCTCTTCGAAGCCGGGCCACGGTTCGGTCTTCACGATGAGCCTGCCGCTGACGCTCGCCGTGCTCGACGGCATGGTGGTCACTGTCGCCAACCAGACGCTCGTCGTACCGCTGACCGCGATCGTCGAGACCTTGCAGCCTGAGGCGTCGGCGATCCACTCCTTCGGCTCCAACCAGCGGCTGATCTCGATCCGCAACTCGTTCTGCCCGCTGGTCGACGTCGGTCGCATCCTCAACTTCCGCGCCATCCAGGCGAACCCGGTCGAGGGCGTCGCGCTGCTGGTGGAATCGGAAGGCGGCGGCCAGCGTGCCCTGATGGTCGATGCGATCCAGGGTCAGCGCCAGGTCGTGATCAAGAGCCTCGAGGCCAACTACACCCACGTGCCGGGCATCGCTGCCGCGACCATCCTCGGCGACGGCCGCGTGGCGCTCATCCTCGATGTCGATGCGATCGTCGCCGCCTCGCGCGGGCAATCGCTGAAGCCTGAAATGTCACTTGCTGCTGTCGGATAATGACAATGACCTATGCCGCAAAAAATCTGACGGACGGGCGGGAGCTGATCGCTTTCCGTGTCGGCGCTCAGGAATTCTGCGTGAACATCATGTCGGTGCGCGAGATTCGTGGCTGGACGCCCGCGACGCCGATGCCGCATGCGCCACCTTATGTCCTCGGCGTGATCAACCTGCGTGGTGCCGTGCTGCCGATCGTCGATCTTTCGGCTCGTCTCGGCATGACCCCGGCCGATCCGACCGTCCGTCACGTCATCATCGTCGCGCAGGTAAAGAGCCAGGTCGTCGGCCTTCTGGTGGACGCCGTCTCCGACATCCTGACGATCACCGACGACAAGATCCAGCCGACGCCGGATGTCGTGTCGTCGGAGTTCGAGAAGAGCTTCGCTCGCGGTGTGCTCGCGATCGAAGGTCGAATGATCTGCCTCATTGAGCTGGAAGCCATCTTCCCGCAGGAAGAAAGGGAAGCCGCATGAGGAACCAGGTAGCGTTCGAACAGAAGCTGTCGCCGG
Source organism: Ensifer sp. SSB1 (assembly GCF_016652895.1). Classification (NCBI taxonomy): domain Bacteria; kingdom Pseudomonadati; phylum Pseudomonadota; class Alphaproteobacteria; order Hyphomicrobiales; family Rhizobiaceae; genus Ensifer; species Ensifer sp. SSB1. Next base: position 7,461 of record NZ_JAEPRP010000028.1, on the reverse strand, counting down.
ACGAGTGTCTGGCAAGCGGCGAGTATCCCTTGACCCGTCGCGATCTCACCGAGATCGCCGCCATGATCTATGCGGATGCCGGCATCTACCTCAACGAGAGCAAGGCATCGCTGGTCTATTCGCGGCTGTCGAAGCACATCCGCAATCTCGGGCTCAAGGGTTTCCGTGACTATTGCCAGTTGGTTGCGTCACCCGCCGGTGCCGCCGCGCGCCGCGACATGCTCTCGCACCTGACGACGAACTTCACGCGGTTCTTTCGCGAGAACCATCACTTCGAACACCTGAAGACCGAGGTGCTGCCGGAACTGATCGCCCGTGCCAAGGCAGGCGGTCGCGTGCGCATCTGGTCGGCGGCCTGCTCGGACGGGCAGGAGCCCTATTCGATCGCACTGACGGTTCTGTCGCTGCTGCCGAATGCGGCCGACTACGACTTCCGGATCCTTGCGACCGATATCGACCCGAAGATCCTGGCGCTCGCCCGCGCCGGGGCCTACGACGCTACGGCGCTTGAGACCGTCAATCCGCCCATGCGCAAGCAGTGGTTCTCCGAAGTCAATGCCGGTGGCCGCTTCAAGTGGCAGATCGACGATCGCGTCAAGCGGCTGATCACCTTCAACGAGCTGAACCTGATGGCGCAATGGCCGTTCAAGGGTCCGTTCGACGTGATCTTCTGCCGCAACGTCGTCATCTATTTCGACGAGCCGACGCAGATGAAGATCTGGTCGCGCTTCGCCGGCATGCTGAACACCGACGGTCACCTTTATATAGGCCATTCCGAGCGCGTGTCGGGTGACGCCAAGTCCCACTTCGACAACATCGGCATCACCACATACCGCCACACCGGCAAATTTCATGGAGGACGGGCATGACCGCTCCCGCTCGTGTTCTCGTCGTTGACGACTCCGCCACCATGCGTGGCCTGATCACCGCCGTCCTCAACGCCGATCCTGACGTGACCGTCGTCGGTCAGGCCGCCGATGCCATGGAAGCACGTCAGGCGATCAAGCAGCTCGACCCCGATGTCGTCACCCTCGACATCGAAATGCCGAACATGAACGGCCTCGAATTCCTCGACAAGATCATGCGGCTTCGGCCAATGCCGGTCATCATGGTTTCGACGCTGACCCACAAGGGGGCCGAAGCCACGATCGCCGCACTCGAGATCGGTGCCTTCGATTGCGTCGGCAAGCCGCATCCGGGCGATCCTCATCCCTTCGCCGGCCTCGTCGACAAGGTGAAGGCTGCCGCCCGCTCGCAGCGCAAATTCATCATCACCGGCAACAAGGTTGCCGCTGCTCCTGCTGCCGCCAATGCAAACACGGCTTCGGAATACCGGGCCGGCCGCAAGATCATTGCCATCGGCGCCTCGACCGGTGGCGTGGAAGCGCTGATCACGGTGCTGCAGAAATTCCCGGCCAATTGCCCACCGACCGTGATCACCCAGCACATGCCGCACACCTTCACCAGAAGCTTTGCCGAGCGGCTGAACCGCCTGTGCGCGCCGGCGGTGCAGGAGGCGACGGACGGCGCGCGGCTCGAAATCGGCAAGGTCTATCTGGCGCCCGGTGGCGAGCGCCATCTGCAGGTCGCCAATCCCACGGCACCCTGCTGCCGGCTGGTCGATCGTGATCCGGTCAACGGACATCGCCCGTCGGTGGATGTGTTGTTTGATTCCGTTGCTGAACTCGCCGGCCGCAACGCGATCGGCGTCATTCTGACCGGCATGGGGCGCGATGGCGCCTCCGGCCTCCTGAAAATGCGGCATGCCGGGGCAAAGACCTTCGGACAAAACGAAAAGACATGTGTCGTCTACGGCATGCCGAGAGTCGCCTATGAATTGGGCGCCGTTGAAACCCAGCTCCCCCTCGGATCCATCGGGGAGGAGGTCCTGAAAGCAGCGGCGCTCCGCAAGGAAGGAAGCGAATAATGTCCATCGCCGAAAAAATCAAAGTTCTGATCGTCGACGATCAGGTCACCAGCCGCCTGCTCCTGGGTGACGCCCTGCAGCAGCTCGGCTTCAAGCAGATCACAGCCGCCGGTGACGGGGAGCAGGGCATGAAGATCATGGCCCAGAACCCGCATCATCTGGTGATCTCTGACTTCAACATGCCGAAGATGGACGGCCTCGGCCTCTTGCAGGCGGTCCGCTCCAACCCGACGACCAAGAAGGCCGCCTTCATCATCCTTACGGCCCAGGGAGACCGTGCCCTGGTTCAGAAGGCTGCGGCCCTCGGTGCCAACAACGTGCTCGCCAAGCCCTTCACCATCGAAAAGATGAAGGCTGCAATCGAAGCCGTATTCGGGGCGCTTAAATGAACATGGAAGCCGCCGGCAAGCGCGTGCATGTCATCCAGGGCGAGTACAAGGTCTTCAACGATCCCAACATCGTGCTGTCGACCATTCTCGGCTCCTGCGTGGCTGCGTGCATGCGCGACCCCGTGGTCGGCGTCGGCGGCATGAATCACTTCCTGCTGCCCGGTTCCGCGACGTCGCCTGCTTCCGGCGGCGACGCGACCCGCTACGGGGTTCATCTGATGGAACTCCTGATCAACGGGCTGCTGAAGCAGGGGGCACGCCGAGATCGTCTCGAAGCCAAGATCTTTGGTGGGGCCAAGACGATCGCGCGCTTCTCCAATGTGGGCGAACAGAATGCCGCTTTCGCGCGGCAGTTTCTGCTCGATGAAGGCATCCGCATCGTTGGGGAGAGCACTGGCGGCGAGCACGGCCGCAAGCTCGAATACTGGCCGTCCAGCGGCCGGGCTCGGCAATATGCCCTGACCGGCGTCGAGACGCAGCGCACCGTGCAGATGGAGGAGCGCCCGATCATCGCGCCGAAGCCGGCCGAAAGCTCGATCGAATTCTTCTGATCCTGCGAGGCTGGCGCCTCGCAGGCCGCAATACGACCTTCTACCGAAGCCCCGAGCCACGTGAGACATACCAATGCAGACCGACTACCAGGGCCACATGCCGCACGTGGAAGAAGCACTGCCCGAAGTGCTGATGCGAATCGTCACCGAACTGCATGACGTCGCCTACCTGATCGAACGGATCGAACCGCAACTCCTGGGCGACGAGGGCGTTGATGCGCTCGACAATCCGGACAAGATGATGGTGCTGCAGGGGATCGACCTTGCCGTGCAGAAGACGCGCGGCCTCGCCGAGTTCATCGATACCATCACGTCGTCGATCCCCGACGACTGGCTGGTGGACGTGACCACCGCCGTCAGCCTCGTCAAGCTTGCCGATATGAAGAAGGCACTTGGCAACGGCATGTTGCGCCACGGCCACTCCCAGCCGCTGACCAAGGCAGCCGGCGATTTCGAGGCCTTCTAGGGCGCGCCTGAAGTCTGCGCGACGCGCGGCACTCGCAATAGGTTCGTAAAATCAGTTGCTTGCGGTGCGCGGGTCAGCGCGCCACGCATGCCGCGTGCCCCGGATATCCGTCTCTGCAGGCGCTTCTCAGTCGGTGGATAACCCCGCCGATATCGCCACGTGGTCTGCCGTCCGAGCCGATCAAGCCAATTTCGCGCAAGTTTCGTTTCCTACGGTCCCGACCGGGGCTGGTAGATTCGCGCGCATTGGAAGTCGATACGAAGCATGTCGATACCCAGCAAACCCGAATGTTGGAACTGCGCAGGGCGTTCGGCCGATGACCGGCTCGAAGACCTTGCGATACTGGGTGCGGAAACAGAATGAGTCTGTTGGATCAACTCTCGACGGTCACGAAGAACCTGAGCAATCTCGGGCAAGGCAAGCTGATCGCGCTCGCGGCAGCCGGCGTTGTCGCCGTCGGCCTGGTGCTCGGGGCAGGCATTTACGTCAACAGACCCTCGTTCGAGACGCTCTATGTCGGGCTCGAACGCAGCGATGTCACCCAGATCAGCATCGCGCTGGCTGAGGCCAATATCGACTTCAATGTCGGCTCCGATGGCGCAAGCCTTCAGGTCCCCGTCGGCATGACGAGCAAGGCCCGTCTGCTGCTTGCTGAGCGCGGCCTGCCGAGCAGCGCCAATGCCGGCTACGAACTCTTCGATAATGTCGGTTCGCTCGGCCTCACCTCCTTCATGCAGGAAGTGACGCGCGTCCGTGCGCTCGAAGGCGAAATCGGTCGCACCATCCAGCAGATCTCGGGCATCGCCGCCGCCCGTGTCCACATCGTGATGCCGGAGCGGGGCAGCTTCCGCAAGGCGGACCAGAATCCCACCGCTTCGGTCATGATTCGCGCCAGTGCCACCGTTGGCCGCAGCGCTGCCGCCTCGATCCGTCACCTCGTCGCCTCTTCCGTACCGGGGCTCGATGTCGATGACGTGACCGTGCTCGATTCGACCGGGCAGCTGCTCGCCTCTGGCGACGACCCGGCCAACAGCGCCCTCAACCAATCGCTCGGCGTCGTCCAGAACGTACAGTCCGAGCTTGAGAAGAAGATCGACAATGCGCTGGCGCCCTTCCTCGGAATGGACAATTTCCGCTCCAGCGTCACGGCGCGTCTGAACACCGACACGCAGCAGATCCAGGAAACGGTCTTCGATCCGGAATCGCGGGTCGAGCGCTCCACGCGCGTGACCAAGGAAGAACAGAAGTCCAGCCAGCAGCAGCCGGACAATGCCGCGACGGTACAGCAGAACATTCCTCAGGCCGCCCCGAAGGGCGGTGCCGGCCCGCAGTCGAGCGATCAGGCCGAAAAGAAGGAAGAGCAGACCAACTACGAGATCAACAGCAAGACGATCGCCACCGTCAAGAACAGCTACACGGTCGAGCGCCTCTCTGTTGCGGTCGTGGTCAACCGTGGCCGCCTGGCCGCTATGGTTGGCGAACCTGCCGACCAGGCGAAGATCGACGCCTATCTGGCCGACATGCAGAAGATCGTCGCATCCGCCGCCGGTCTCGATACCGCGCGCGGCGACGTCGTGACCCTGACCGCCATGGACTTCGTCGAAACGCAATTGCTCGACCAGGCTGTCGCTGGCCCCGGCGTCATGGAAACGCTGACCCGCAATCTCGGCGGCATCATCAATGCCCTCGCCTTCATCGTGGTTGCCGCCCTCGTTGTCTGGGGCATGCGACCGCTGGCTCGCCAGCTCGGCTTCGGCAGCAATGCCGGCCAACTGGAAGGCGAAGCAGCCGGTCTCGAATTGCCCGACTTCTCTCCGGCGACCGCCGGTGCCGGTGGGGCGCTTATGGACGGCTTTGGGTCGGACTTCGGCTTCGACAGCACCGACGACCTGCTCAACATGGGCGAGGATGGTGGCTTCAACCGCCGCGTCAAGGAAGGGCCGGAAAGGCGTCTGGCCCGGATGGTCGAGATCAGCGAGGAACGCGCGGCGAAGATCCTGCGCAAATGGGCCCTCGACAAGGCCGCCTGATACCGCCGCAGCCAGTGCCGCACACAGCAGATCCCGCCCTCAAGGCGGGATTTGTGTTTTTAGCGCGGCTGCTTCGCGCGTCACGGTGGCGTTCATGTTCGGCGCAAATATTATGAGAGTCCCACCGCGTCCGTCGCCTTCGCTGCCAATTTGCTTCAAGTTTCGAAGCGAGGTCGTCGAGTCCCGTCGTATGCCGCAGATGGTAATATTTTAACGTTATCTTAATTTATAGATTCCGCGCGCGCGCATGGCGTGCATTGCGGATGGGCATCTACTATGCCGGCATTCGTCTATACATAGTCAAACGAAAATATAACTTTGAAATAGTCATTAGTTATTCTGAAGAAATCACAATTTATATATCGGTAAAATGAGGAGGAACTGAAAATCTCCTGGTGCATTTCAGCAACAGCTGGCAATTCAAAGTATAATTTCTTCAGGTTCTAATTTTCAAAGAGCGACAATAAACGCCCGTTTCATGGGCAAAATGCCGCCGATGGCGCTACTCCGGATCGCCAAGCTGGCACGGAAACGTCGATCGACCTGGGAGAAACATGTTTTCTGTCAATACGTTGCGCCTTCGTGTCGTCGACGGGCATCGCTGGGCCGAGCGTGCGAAGCGCGCTTGGGTCGAATCGGCCCATGCAGGGGATGTGAAGTAAATAGCCAGAACAGGGCGGTGGCATTTTTCTCGTGGCGATGTACATTTTTGACAGTTGATTCGCGTCCTGATCTGCGACTGGTGGTAATATTCGGCTTCGGCCGGCTGTTGGCGGCGACAGTGCAAGTGCAGTTCCGGGATGGGAATCCGGTACAGGGGCTGAACTCATGAACATTTCGCAAGCAGACATCGCTGTCTGGCCTTTGCCGACGGCGCCGACACGTGCACGCGGCGGCGGCTTCACGCGCGAGCAGCTTTTGCGAAGGCTCGGGGATATTGCCGGGCGGGGCGCTCTGGGCAGCGGCCTGGCGGCATTGACCGAATATGTCGGCGCGGGCCACTATCTCCTGGCGCGTTACGACCTGTCGCAGGACAACGGGCTCGATTTCGTGGTCTGTTCCGATTGGCCCTTCGATGTCGTTCGACGTCTCTCCGGCGTCGTCACGTCGCTGCACGCCAAGACGACCGAACTGGAGAAGTGCCTGGCGGTATTGCAGCCCTGCTTCTACGCACTGCCGGATGATATCGATCTGCCGCGCGGCATGAGCCGCGAATATTGTGCGATCACCTTTAACGTCGGACGCCTGCGCTTCTCGTTGATGCTGCTCGTCCCCGAAGACGTGATCCTTTCGCAGGAGAGCCTGCGGGACGTCACGCTGCTTGCCGGTTATCTCGCAAGCTTCACCACCCGCGCAGAAGTCCGACATGACCGAGACTTCGAGCTGACGGAGCGCGAACTGGAATGCCTGTTCTGGATCGCCGAGGGCAAGACCAGCGAAGAGATCGCGGTGATCCTCGGAATCTCGCGCAACACCATCAACAACTACATCACCAGCGTCATGCGCAAGACTGCGACCAGGACGCGATCGGAAGCGATTGCTTACGCGGTGCGCAACAATCTTGTGTAAGGAACCGGCGCGATGACCCATTTTCTCGGTGGCGGGCGGATCGACGACGAACAAAAGCTTGCCAGACAGGGTAACCGCGCCGCGCGTGCCGCGACCTTGGTCACGCGTCTTCAAGCCATGCAGCGGCAGATCAATGCCAAGCACTTCGCCGTGCTGCGTCTCAACGGCAAGGGAACGGCGCGAAAGTTGACCTGTGTCCTCGACAACTGGGGCCTTTCGGCCGAAGCGAATGCGCATGATCTCGTCAGCACCTACGGCGAGGAGCTGATTGCCCACCTCGACCGATCCCTGCTGCCGGTGCTTTGGAACGGGGCAGGGGAGCACCAGGCGGCCGAGGTCTTCGACCTTGCGCCTTTTGCGCATCGGCTGAAGGCCCGAAAGCTATCCTTTTCCGGCATCGCCTTTCCCGTCAGGCTCGGCGCCCAGGGCAACGGCTACGTGATCTTTGCCGGCAATTATGTCGATGCCTCGACGGAACAGGTGGTGGACCTGCACGGCCGCAGCTGCATGATCATGACCGACCTTCTGG
>NZ_JAEPRP010000306.1:0-4286 GCF_016652895.1 Ensifer sp. SSB1 | reverse complement strand
CGGGCAAACTTGCCCGATCACGCCACCTGATGCAGATCGCCGAGGGCGCGGCCCGGGCCGTGGGGGCGCCACTCCTTGCGGCATTTCGCTCGGAAATGGCGGTCGACTACAAGCGCGACCTGCACGACATCGTGACGATCCACGACAAAAACGCCGAGGCACTGATCCGGGACCACATCTTTGCGAACGAGCCGAACTCGGCCATGCTCGGCGAAGAGGGCGGTCAGGTCGGTGCGGGTGAAATCCAGTGGTATGTCGACCCGATCGATGGAACGGCGAATTTCGCTCGGGGGCTCGCCTTCTGGTGCGTGTCGATCGCCGCAGTCGAAGAGGGGGTGGTCGTGGCAGGGGTCGTCTACGACCCGGTCGCCGACCTACTTTTCTCGGGTGACCTCGAGCGCTCCTATCTGAATGGAGACGTCATCACTTCTAAGGCAGTGAGCGACGAGAGCCGCGCGACCCTGATCACAGGCTATCCCGTTTCGAGAGACTTTCGCCTCGATGGACAGGATGTCGCCCTTCGTCGCTTTGGCGACCTGGTCGAGACCTTCTCGACATTGCGCCGGCCCGGCAGCGCAGCCCTCAGCATCGCGCATGTGGCGGCCGGCTTTGTCGACGCGGCGGCCGGCTTCGGCGTCAATGCGTGGGATGTCGCCGCTGCGACGTTGATCCTCAGAAATGCCGGCGGGCGCTACCGCCCCCTACCGCTCGGCAAAGTGCCGGTCGGTTCTGCCGATTATCTGTGCCCCGGTTATGTGGCTTATGGCGCCGGTGCCGATTATCCGACCCTGAACCGCGTCGCGCAGGCCATTTCAGATGGCCGTACGGCCAAAGCTCCAGCGCCATGAGCGGAGACGAGGAAAGCATGCAAATTGAACCAACCGAAACGATGGCCGCCAACAAGGCGAGCAGCGAGCTGCCAAGGCTCAGCCTCATCTATGCCAGGCATCCGACCTATGACGTCGACATCTTCATCTCGGGCAAGGAAGGCGCGAGTGATCTCGATCTCCTGCGTCGCAACGGCATCACGACCGTCGTCAATTGCGCGGTCAATCTGGATTTCAATTTCGTCCGAGAGCCGCAGCTCGTCTCGGATCACCGAAACAGTGTCCATGGCCCAGGCGAGATCCGCTACTACAAGGTGGGGCTGATCGACGGCGATGGAAACCCGGACACGCAGATGCTTGCGGCGCACTACATCTTGCGGGCCGCGCTCGAGCAGATCCTGCCGGAGAAGCCGTCCTATCCCAGACGTGAGCGCGGGGGAGTGCTGATCAATTGCCGCGGCGGACGCTCTCGCTCCGTTGCTGTCGTGTCGTTGTTTCTCCATCTCACGCTGCCGCAAGAGTTCCCGACCCTGGACGCCGCAATCGACCATGTTCGCGACAAGCGCAGGCTTCCTGAGAACGAGTGGTACAAGGCCCCCAAACCCATGCTGACCGAGGCGGCGCGACGCGCTGCCGGATGGGCGCGCTCAATTGGCTGCTGACACGTCGGGCAAACGGCTTCCGCTCATGTGCGGCAAAAGAAAAGCAGCGCGCCAGACACTCGGCGCGCTGCCAGTCCGTTAGCAGAGATGGCAGCGGAACAGGCAGGCCTGACCTGCCAAAGCTCGCGTTAGTTCTTGGCCGCGACGACCACGACTTCGATAAGCCTCTTGGGATCGCCAAGATCGGCGACGCCGATGGTCGCGCGCGAGGGCAGGTCGTCGCCGTCGAGCCATTCGAGCCAGGCTTCGTTCATCTCTTCCTTCTTCGACATGTCGCTGATGTAGATCCGGGCAGATACGAGCTGGGTCTTGTCCGAGCCGCATTCGGCCAGCACGCCGTCCAACTTTTCGCAGACCTGCTGCGTCTGTTCCTTCATGCCGACGGAAATGTCGGTGGCTGCGTGGCCTCCGACAAAGATAAGGCCATTGTGTTCCACGGCTGCATGCATGATGCGATGTTTCCGGTAACGCGTTACCATGATTGTTCCTTTTCCATTTGATGGTGAGTTCAAAGCCGACCGGCGATTTACGCCGGGGCGTAGCGCGTGAGATCGACGTCGAGAGGAGCGTCCGTCAGCAACTCGGAGAGTTGCTTTCCGGCAAAGGGGCCGATGGTGAGGCCGGCTGCGCCGAGGCCGTTGCCGACCGTCAAGCCCGAGATACCGGGAACCCGGCCCAGAATGGGCTTCATGTTGCTCGACGCCGGGCGAAAGCCGATGCGGGTTTCTATGTGTGTCGCTGTCGCAAGCCCCGGAGCGATCGTCAGTCCGGCGCTCAGGACCTCGGCTTCGCCACCCGCGGTCACGCGATAGTCGAAACCGGAATTGTCCTCGCGCGTCGCGCCGATCACGACGCGGGAATCATCGAACGCCAGCAGGTAATGGCTGCCCATTGGCAGGAGAACGGGCCAGTTCGATGTCTGGACGCCCGGCAGGCGAAGATGGATGATCTGGCCCTTCTGGGGTGCGACCGGATGCTGAAGGCCCAGCGGGTCGAGAATCTGCGATGCCCATGCGCCGGCCGTAACGACGACTTCGTCCGCTTCAAGTGCTGTTCCATCGCTGGCCGTGCAGACGGGGCGTCCATCCTTCAAGGCCAATGAAACGCGATCCTGTCTGACCTTTGCGCCGAGAGAGCTTGCGGCGCGCAGCATTGCGGCTGCGAGCAAGCGCGCATCGACGCGCGCGGCTCCGGGGATAAAGATCGCTTCCATCCCTTCGCGCAGCGGCGGGAACTTCTCGCGCGCCGCAGCCGGACTCAGATGTTCGACCGTGCCCGCTTCAGGCACATTGGCAACGCGCCGCGCCACGCGCTCGGCGGCCGCCTCGAACTCCTGCCTGTCCTCGGCCACGACGAGCGCACCGACCTTGCCATAGCCGAGATCGGTCTCGCCAAACGACTTAAGGCCCTCGACCAGGGAGGCATAATAGGCTGCGCCAGCGGCGTACATGTCATAGAAATCGCCGTCTTCTAGCTTCGTCGCCCATGGGCAGACAATGCCGGCGCCGGCGAGGGTTGCCTTTCCCTCGTGCTGGGCGTCGACGACTTCCACGTCGACGCCCTTTTTCGCGAGGTGATAGGCGGTGCTGGCGCCAAGAATGCCGGCACCAATGATCAGGACTTTCATGTTTGCTCCAATGCGAATGCATGGCTTGCCCGGTGTGGCGAGCCTAGTCGACGGTCACGCCCGAAAAGCGGCTCGTACCGAAAATGGCGGGCTGGAAGCCGTGCACGGTCTTGCTGACGGCCGTCAGTGTATCGGCTCCACCGAGGATGACCGCAGGCGCTTCTTCGTGGAAGCGTGACTGCGCCTTCTTGTAGAGCTCGATGCGCTTCTCCTTGTCCGCAATACGCCCGGCTTCGTTCATCAGGCTGATGAATTCGCTGTCGCACCAGGCGCCTACGTTGGAGGGGCTTGGCTTGCCGTCGGAATCGCAGATGAAGTAGTTGTTCGGGATCTGGCTCGGGTCCGGAAAATCATAGATGCCGCCGAACATGGCGACCGGGGCCTCTCCCGCCCTGGCGCGCTGAATGTACTCGCCCCACTCGAAGGTAACGACCTCGGCCTTGACACCGATCTTGGCCCAGTCGGCCTGGATCATCTCGGCGGCGCGGCGACCGTTCGGCATGTAGGGACGATAGACAGGGATCGCCCAGATCTGGGTCGAAAAGCCGTCCGGATATCCGGCTTCCTTGAGAAGCGCCTTTGCCTTTTCCGGATCATAGGGGTGCGGCTTCAGCTCGCTGTCATGTCCCCAGAGAACCGGAGGGATGAGCGCGCCGGTGGCGATGCCCATGCCGTTATAGACGGTGTCGACGAGTGCCGGGACGTTGATGGCCTCGGCCAGTGCGGCTCTGACCCGCTTGTCCCTGAACTTCTCGTCGCGGAAATTGAAGTCGATGAACCCGGTCGATGCCACCGGCGTCTGCATCAGTTCGAGCGTGTCGCTGTCCTCGATCTGGGCGCGGTCGGCAAGGTTGGGGTAAAGCGCAATCTGGCATTCGCCCGCCAATGCACGTTGCAGCCGCACCGGGGCATCGGCGCTGATCGCCATTACCAGGGCGTCGACCATGGGCGTGTGGCTCTTGTCGCCGATGGCCGCCCCCCAGGTTTCCTTGAACGGCACGAGCCGGACCACGGCATCCTGTTGATAGGCCTGCAACGCGAAGGGACCCGTCCCGATCGGGACCATGTCGAACGTCTCGGGCTTGCCCGCCTTCATCAGGACGTCGGCGTACTCGGCCGATGTGATGGCGAGAGACTGATGCGCCATGATGCCGATGAACGGAGCGAGCG
>NZ_JAEPRP010000305.1:0-4341 GCF_016652895.1 Ensifer sp. SSB1 | reverse complement strand
GCCGTGGACGGTGTGGACATCGCGTCGGCCTTCACCATCACCCATCCAGGCGAGGCGATCGGCATGGTCAACCGGGCGCGCGACCTTGGCCTGCCTTTCGCACTCTCATTCACGGTTGAGACCGACGGGCGGTTGCCGACCGGGCAGGACCTCGATTCAGCGCTAAGCGAGGTCGAGGCCGCAACCGGCGGCTACGTTCGTTACTACGGGATCAACTGCGCCCATCCCGAGCATTTCGGCGCGCAGCTGCCATCGCGCTGGCTGAACCGGATTGGCATGGTCCGGCCAAACGCCTCGCGTCGCAGCCATGCCGAACTGGACGAAGCCACCGAGCTCGATGACGGCGACCCGCAGGAGTTCGGCGCGCTTTGCGCCGACATGGCACGGCGGCTCCCCAAGCTGCGCGTCGTCGGCGGATGCTGCGGCTCGGACATGCGGCACATCAAGGCTCTAATCGCGGCGGGCGTCTGAGCGCCGGGTGAGGGATTGAAGAGAAAACGGGCCCGCTTGTGCTCCACAGCGAGATCGACATGGGAGCGCTGAGGTGTGAGAAAATCCAGAACCTCTCTGCGAGCGCTATTTCTCCGAGGTGTTCGAGACCCATGGTCCGACCGGCAACACTTTCTCGTTGGTGTCGCTCATCTCGACCGGCCTCGGCATCGGCTTTGTGCCGGAATGGACAAAGGATTTGCCGAACCGCAACTTCGTGCTTTGTCCTGCAGGGCGTCGATCCGGTCGCTGGCACGGTGGGGGTGCAGTCATCAGGCACAATGAACGGGCCGAGGACCTGAAACGATCATTTACGCTACATCCGTTTTAGCGCGATGGTTCCTGAACAGCCGCGGCCTGCACCAGTCCCCTTGAACCTGCCGGCCCCTTTGTCTCCTTTTATCATTCCCGTCAGAGTGTTGCCTCCTTTCCTCCCTTTATGGACGAAGGTGGTGGCAATATTGACGGACCCGTTGCTGGAGATGCTTCCTGAGAAGCCCGAGCTGGACGATACTACGCCGTTTCGTACGAAAAGGAGTGTTGAGAGTTCGCGCCAGTCGCCGCAGTCTGTCTTTGCGTACCGTGTTAAGTACCATGCGCCATCGTAAGCACTCAGACCGGACTCCACACAACGGTTTTCGCGGACCTCCATACCTTTGCCGCAGATGAGTGGGCAGACACGGTTGCCGATCGCTTTCAACTCGTTCAGAAGCTCTTCGGTGGGGGCGAGCGAAGCCAGCTTGAGCCCCTTGCGCTCAGCATAGGCCTGCAGGGCCTCCCGACTGCTCTCACCCCACTTGCCGTCGATCTGGCTGAGGCACCCAATCCGCGCCAATTGACTTTGGGTGGCAAGCGTGAGGTCGGCGGTGGTCATGTGCCCGGCGGACGAACCTGATGCTTTGGCCATTGGGTTGGCGTGTTCCAGCACAGCGACGTCGGTTTGGCCGGCGTCGTCTTCCGGGTTTACGGCGCGTTTCGAATCCCTTTTCCCCTGTTCCGCCGTCTGCCTTTCGCGCTCCGCGATTGCTGCGATCTTCAACCTCGCAAGCGTCCCGAACGCTCCATTTGGATATTCCTGGAGGTACGCTTCAAAGAAGCTGCTTGCGGTCAAATCCTTGATGGAATTCCAGTAGGCAAGCTCCACGGTTCTGTCCGTAGCGTCCGTCGTCGCCGGGCTCGTGGTCGCGACCGGAACTGGCGATGGATTGAGGACGACGGGGCCTGTCAGGGATGAGCTGTCCCAGGGAACCTGTTTGCCATCAGTGGCCTGCAGAACGGTGCGACGCACTGCAATCAGGTCGTCGGTTATGCTTTGCCCGGGGGTGCCGAGGTGTTTCAGCAAGGCCGTCGTGAACGGGGAGTTCCTGCCGGCTCCGTCAAGGGCAACGTTTCCGGGCTGGGTTGCGAACGCAATCAGCGAACCCACGCCCGTATCGAGTTTCGCCAACCCCCGGCCGACGACCGTGGATCGGGTTCCCATGGAACGGGCCAATGTCGCTGCAAGTGGATTGTCGCGGCATGCGTCCAGGAAGACCAAGTTGACCTTGGCATTGCGCTCCATAGCGGACAGCACAAGCTCGACCGGCAACGCTTCAAAATCCAAATCGTTGTTTGAGCGAAGCTGCGCGTCGACCGGGATCATGTAGTTGCCGCCGTTTACCTGAAGCCCGTGACCGGCATAGAAAAAGAGCGCCACATCGGCGCCCTCGACTTTGCCGACGAACTCGCGGATCGACTGACGCAATCCCGTCAGGTCGAGGTCGCGGCCCGTGACCACCACGAACCCCAGTCCTGTCAATTTCGACGCCATGTCGCTGGCGTCATTCTGGGGATTGGTAAGCTGCGGCGCATGCTGATAGGCCGAGTTTCCAATGACCAGCGCGACGCGCTTTTCGGCCCACGCGTAAGAGCTTAGGAAAATAAGCGAAAGCACAACGGCCGCACGACGGTAGCGCATGGGAGCGAGCCCGTATTACCGCCACTTTGGTGTGCGCTGCGCGTTGTTCAGGAGTTCGCGGGCTGTTGCGAACATTCCAAACAGCCTTGTGAGGCGGCGTTCCTCCTCCATACAAAGGCGGTGCCTTTTGCAGAAATCATGGACGGACCAGACCTTCGTGGCAGCGTCGGTTTCGAGCTTTTCGGCTTCCAAGCGTTCCATACTTGCCTCCTCCCTGCATACCTTCATTCTACTAAAGTCTAATGCAGTTGAAAATAAACTGAAGCGTAGCCCGATCCGGTTAGAACCCGTTACTGGCCTCCCACCCTGTCAACCGAGCAGGCGATTTCGTGCGCCAAGACGCCGGCTGTTGAGGACAAGGTTGAGCAGCCGATCTGGGAAAGTGTTACCTTCCTGTCGTAATATAAGAGGTTTCATCTTTATCGTGATGAGTAGGAGCCAAGACCCTGTTGATCTGGTGAAGACAACGGAGTTTGCCGACCCACTGCAACTCGCCATCGCCTATTTGCGTATTGGCCATCCAGATTTTATCGCGTTCGAGATGGTCGAGGCCGTCCGAGAGACGCGTTCAATCAAACGCTCCTAACCTATGAAACTCAGCCACTCGCGGATTGGGAGGCCTGCGGCCGCGCGCCAGCCTGCGAGCAGCAACGAACCGGGCAGTACGATCACTGGCTCGATGTCGCCGTGAGCACTGGAAGCGCGGAGCACATTTGGCCTTAATATTTAAGCGTTGACTAATGCAGTTCGGCCGCCTTGTGGTATCCTGCGGCAAGGACACCGTTGGGGGGCTACGCGATGTTTCGCGTCCTGGTGCTGATCCTTGCTCTCGTCGCATATCCGTTGCGGGCCGCCGCAGCGTCTCCGGACGTCGATTTGGAACTCGTGCTAGCGGTCGACACATCGGGCTCGATGGACATGGGGGAGGCGCGCGTGCAACGCCTCGGCTATCTGGAAGCACTCCGACACCCGGACTTCATCAACGCCGTCAAAAGCGGTTATCTTGGACGCATTGCCATCGGCTATTTTGAATGGGCCGGGCAGGTGAATGAATCGTCGGTCGTCGCCTGGCAGGTAATCGAAGACGCCAAGGACGCCGAAGCCTTCGCCGCCAAGCTTGAAGCCCGCCCGATCGGCACGCGACACGGCACCTCGATCTCGAGCGCAATCCTCTTCGGCACGAAATGGATCGAAACCAACGCTTATTTCGCAGGGCGCCGCATCCTCGACCTTTCCGGTGACGGGCACAACAACACGGGACTGCCGATCGCACTCGCCCGCGATGAGGCCCTGGCGGGCGGGATCGTGATCAATGGCTTGGTTATACTCATCAGGCCCACCAATTCCACCGTTCCGCTCGACCAATATTACGCGGATTGTGTCATCGGCGGCCCCGGCTCGTTCATGGTTCCCGTGCACAAGGCGGAGGACTTTGCGAACGCAATCCGCCGGAAGCTGCTGCTCGAAGTGAGCGGGCTAACGCCTGGCTGGACTCCCCAGCCAGCCGCCGTGACACCGCCAGTCGATTGTTTGATCGGCGAGAAGTATCCGGGCTCTGTTGAACCGGCATTCCGGAACCTGTTCATACAGCATTGAGGGAATTGGCAGCTCTGAAAACATTACCTACGCCGGGAGCGACGTCACCACTCACTACATTGACGGGAAACCTGGTTCCCCTAGTCTACTGAACCAGATCATTCCTAGTTATTTGCTCCGTGTCGTTGGCGCTGGGACTATAGTTCTCGCACTTCTCGTCTGGCTAATGGCGTAAGAAGCCAGAAAAAAGGGGACTCGAGGTAGGTAAAGGCGAACGTCGTTGGATGCTTTAGGCGCGGTCGTCCTGATCGCAGGTTTGCTCTGGCTGACCAGGAAACCCTTGGCTGAGAGCGTCCTGC
>NZ_JAEPRP010000304.1:608-4392 GCF_016652895.1 Ensifer sp. SSB1 | reverse complement strand
ACAACTAACTCAATCGGGGTCGAAATGCAGAAGAAAATCGTCGGAGCGCTGGTGGCCGGACTGGTGCTGAGCGCATGTGGCGCAACGCCAATCGTCATGCGAAACCCGAAGACGGAACAGGTCGTCGTCTGCGATGGCGGCGCGCGCGCTCGGGAAGTTGGGACTGGACAGATGGTCGCCGATAGCTGCGCCCAGCAGCTTCAGGCCGCCGGCTGGGTGAGAGCCGACGGCGCGAAATGACGCTTTACTTCTGACCGGACAGGATCCGGCGCATTACCTTCATGCGCCGCTCGTCGATGTCGTTCAGCAGCTCGCGCTGATCGGCGTCTGGCTTGTCGTCGGTCTCGATGCGCTTCCGGGCCTTGTTCAGGTTCAGCAGCGCCTTCTCCGCGGCGTCGAACTCGCCCATGCGCTTTTTCCCGGCGGCCAGGTCGCCGTCGCCCAACTCGGTAAGGACGCGCTCCATCCCCTCGCGGTTGCCGTCCTTGGCGTAGCGCTTGGCCTGGCCGACCGTCTGCTTCAGCTTCTTGGTTTCCTCGTAGAAGGCACGCTCCTGCGCACGCTCCTCCGGCGCCTCGCCATAGAACCGCGACAGTGCCGGGATCTGCGAAGCCTCAACCTTCTTCCCCTTGCTGGAGTCGCTGATCGTGGTGACAGTCTTATCTGCCGTCTGCGTGATGCCAGGGAATAGGTAGCTGGTGAACATCAGGCGCAGCACCTCCGGCGGCACGTCGATCGCGCCAGGCTTGACGCTGTCACCACCGGTGACGTCGTTCAGCAGCTTCGACGCCGCTTTCCATTGGTCGCCCGTCGAGCGGAAGGCGCGATCATACGCCGGGCCGGTATAGCTGCGGTCATCCCCTTCGCGGTACACCGGGCCGCCGTTGAAGCTCTTGTTCTCGGCCGCCTGAGCCAGCGGCTTCACAACCGACGGCAGCAGGAACTGCGAGAGCGACCCTGGCGACCCCATCGGGTTGAATGCATCCAGCGCCACGCGCGTCATGCTGGCACCCTTGTCCAGCACGCCACCGCCCTTCTTGAAGATCATCTCGGACATGAGCCGACCGGCGTTGACCATGACGTGCGGGCCGATCGGCAGCGGCACCTTCACGTACTTGCCCGACGGAGACATGAAGATCCAGTTGCGCTCCTTCTCGAAATCGGGGATCTCGTCGTACTTCTTCTTGCCCGTCTCGTCATCGTCGCCGCCGACGGCGCGGTTCACCGCGTCCATTACAAAGCCCATCGCTACCAGGCCGCCGGCGACCACCTGGGCGCGACGGTTCTTTGCCAGCGCGCCAAGGAAGCGGGCATTGCCCTGCAGGTTGGCGTTGAAGAACATATACAGCGAGTTGGCGAATGCGGTCTGCGAGCCGCGGCGGTTGAAGTTGACCGTGATGTTCTTCGCAAGGCTGGCCGCCTGCCTGTTGCTGATGCCGGCATCGCGCGCGGTCTGGTAGACCGCCAGGCGCACGCCGTTCTCGACGATGTTGTTATAGTCGTCGATCATTTCGACCAGCGAGCGAGCCAGACGCCGCGGGTCGGCCTTGCCCTGCTTCATTTCCTCGACCTGCTTCTCCAGATCGGCCATCCGGTCGGCAGGGCTTTCGAACGACTTCACATATCCGGTCTCGGACCCGTCTTCCTTGAACTGGCGTGCGTACTCTGCCCACTGGCCGCCGCCGTCGCCGCGGACGATCTTCCAATAGCCAGCCATAGCCTTCGGAATGCTGGCGAGTACCTTCGCCTCCTTGCCGGCGATGGGCGTGTTTTGCAGGTTGAAGGCTGCGCCCTGCACGTCGCGGGCGAAGTTGGTGATCCAGAAAAGCGGGTTGCGCGCGGTGATCCACTGGGACAGGTAGCGCGTCACCTTGCCGAACGCCTCGATCGCCCACGGCAACTGCGGCGCATCGAGACTCTGCATGGCCTCGGCCAGCCGCATCGCGCGCTCATCGCGCTCGTTGAACACGATGAAATGCTCGACGCCGTTCTCCTTGACGGTGAGCACGTTCTCTTTCGCCTTGAAATTCGGATCGTCGGCCAGCTCCACCAGGCCAGTATCGGGGTTGATCCGCTTCTTCTTCGGCGGCTGGTCGACACGCCAGAACTTATCATTCGGAAACTCGCGGGCCAGATCGAGCAGCGACCGCGCGACCTTGGCCTTCTCGGCGCGCTGGATAGTGGTCTGCGCCTGGGCAATCACGTTGGCGACGATGTCCTGCTGAATGGCCGCCTTTGCGATGTTGCTGTCCGATTGGCCGAGCGAACGCTGCGACTCAGGGCCGCGCACGTCGAAACCGCCCACCTTCCGGCGGCCGTGGCTCGGCATGTCCTGCATCAGCGGGACATAGTTCTTGTAGGCGGATTCCCACGCATCGACCACTTCGCGCTGTTCGAGGCCAGACGACACGATGCGGCGGCGCGACTCCTTAGTGATCGCATCCACCATCGCGGCGATGCGCTCCAGCTTCTCGGTCTTCCCCTCGTTGCGGAACGCGCCAAGGATGCCGGCGGACTCGGTGTTGCTCATGCCGGACAGCGCCTGATTGTGGCGGCGGTGCGGGTTGATCTTCGCAAGTTGCTCGTTGCGCTCCGGCGCGTGGCGGGCGAACAGGTAGCGGTTCACCTCGGCCAGCGACAGGCCGGATTCATGCACGGCTTTCAGCAGTGGCGTAACACGGCGATCCACCAGATCGTCGACCTGGGCGGACACGCGGCCGTGGTACAGCTCCTCGTTCAGGTAGGCGTCGGAGCGCTCGCGGATGGTGTTGCCGGCGTTGCGAATGGCGTCCTGCACGCGCTTCAGGTCGATCTTGTTGTCCTGCAGCGCGCGGACAATGTTGTCCCACAGGCGCGGCTCCGGCACTTCGAACGACTGGCGCGGGCCGAACTTGAGCTCGTCCTGGCTGTAGTCGATACGATCGCGCGCGGAGAACGACGTACCCGATTCTGCGGACTGCTCGGCCCCCTTCTCGCGTAGGTATGCCTGCGTATCGCGCAGCAGTTGCGCGATCTCGGCGTCCGTGACGTCAGACTTGATGAAGCCGATCTTGCGAAGAAACTGGCGGATCGCGTCGAGCACGCGGCGCACGATGCTGTTATGGGCGCCGGACTCAGCCATGACGGCGACGATCTCGCGCGCGCGGCTCTCCGGCGGCAGTCCGGGCTGCGTGCGATCGACCTTGGCCGCGGCCTCGGCGATAGCCTTGTTGCCGTCCCGCTCTGCGGTGATCACGCGCTGCGCGAGGCGTGCCATCTCCTCCGCGCCGAGCATGTTCTCCAGCCCGTAGTGCGCGAGCAGTTCGTGACGCGCGACCTGCACAGCGCGCTCGGGCGAGTCGATATTCGAGGCTATCAGGGCGACGCGGTTCGTGCGGCTGTCCCAAAAGCCTTCGACGCTCTTGGCGCCCTCGCCTTCCGCCTGCTCGCGCACGTAGTCCGGCGCGTCGTCCAGGCTATCGTAGACGTCGACATCATGGCCGTAGGTGTCGGCTGCGATTGCCTCGCGCGCCTGGTCGGCAGTAATACCGCGGCCAGCACGATTCGAGAACATGGATTGCTGGCCGCGCGCGGCGGCCTGGTCGGCGCCCCTGTCGCTACCTGTCAGGACAAAGTCGTCGCGCATGGCATCGGCCTGCGCGCGGCGGTCATCCTCTCGGCGCTGGCGTGCGTCGTCGGCGCGCTGCTGCTCCTCGCGCGCGGTGCGGGCCCTGGCCTCGTCTAGGGTTTCGGCGCTGAGGGCAAAGTCAGCGGCGCGTTCTCCTGCGCCATCCGCTCTTTCCGC
>NZ_JAEPRP010000304.1:0-598 GCF_016652895.1 Ensifer sp. SSB1 | reverse complement strand
CACGTCCTTCTTCATTTGGGGCGACAACTTCCCGAGCGCCTGATTGATCTGCTGCTGCCTCTGTGGCGGCAGCGTTTCCGAGGTCTTCTTCGGCGGTGGAGCTTTGGACATTTTCGGCCTCGCTGATGCTATGCAGGAATGCGGAGACGGCGGCGTCCTCGGCAGGATCGCCAAGGATAGCGTCGAGCGCGTCCATCTGTTCGTCGGTGAAGTTGCCAGCGCCGGCCGCTTCGAGGTCCTGCTGATTTAGATAGTCCTCGTACTCGGCCGCCTGGCGATCGCGTAGTGCCTGCTCCCAACCCTGCGGAGTATAGTGCTTCTCCCCGCGCAGCTCCGAGTCGAAAAGCTCCTCCAACTCGCGCGTGTCGTGCTTGCCGTGCTCGTCTCGGGACAGGTACCCGTATTCGGCCAGCGCTTCGCCCATCGCATCGATGGACATGCCGCCGCCCGTGGCAACGCGCTTGATTCCAGCACCGAACAGGCCCTTTAGTTCGGCAGGGTCGATACCCCACTTGCTCGTGATCTCGTCGGTGTTGATGCCGCCGAGCTTGGCGATAGCGGCAAACATGCTGTCTCGATCGCCGTCGATGCTGGCTTG
>NZ_JAEPRP010000303.1:0-4444 GCF_016652895.1 Ensifer sp. SSB1 | reverse complement strand
AGGCGATGATTTTGCGGACTTCCGCCATGGCTTCCGGGCCGATGCCGTCGCCGGGCAGAAGGAAGAGGTTGCGCACAGTCATGGATAGTCCTTCTCGCGGGGAAAACCGGCTGCATGTCTCCTGAAATCGCAGTCGATTTAAGGAAACATGCAGCCCTTTGAACTTCTGCAGCGGCCCTGATGCGTCTGAACAGGCGCACGGGCGCTGCCGGGCGCGTTCTTAGCGCAACTTCGTGTCGAGGGAAATCATTCCGACGAAAGATTTGTGCGTCCGCGTTGGCCGTGCGTTCCCGGAGAAACAGGCGGTTGCGCGGGCAGATGGAATGCTGCCGGAGCGAGCGTGCCCGAGGGCAGGCTCACCCACCGGGAGAGGAGCGCAATCATGCGGAAATTCATCCGCGCCGTAACGGCGATAATGCAGGCGACCATCGATGCCCTGACCTTTGTCGGTCGTGGTCGCGGGCGGTGACCGCTCTAGCGGTTAGCAGCACAAGGAGGATGCAAGGAATGGGGCGGCCACCGCCCCATTCCGCCAGTGCCACGGCTGGCATCGAAGGCCTTGCTTTTCTCTTGACGGAATCGGTACTGCGGGATCGAATGCCGACGATACAATCAGGAATATGCCATGTCCGAGACGCTGCTGATCGGAGCCTTTCTCGCCGCCCTCTCCTATACGCTCATTCCGGGCCCCGCCTTTCTGGCGTTGCTCGGCATCGGCGCCGGCCAGGGGCGCAAGGCAGGCGCCCTGTTCATGGGCGGACATCTGGCCGGTGACATTCTCTGGTCGACACTGGCGCTGGTCGCAATCGTCGGCGCGCGTTCGGTCGGTAGCACGATCTTTGATATTCTCGGCCTCTTCTGCGGTGTCTATCTCGGCTGGATCGGCTGGACGGCGCTGCGGGCACGGCCCGCCGGCGAGAACCGGGCGCTGCTGACGGTCGAGCGCCCCTTGCGGCGCGGGCTGATCTTCGGGCTCACCAATCCCAAGGGCTATCCGGTGGCGCTCGCCACCTTCACGGCGCTGCTCGCCGGTTCCGCCAACGCGCTCGATTTCGATGCGCTTCCGGCGCTGCTTGGCGTTTCGCTCATCGGCTTTCTTGTCGCCGACCTGATCCTCATCGTCATCATCGGCGCTTCGGTGGTGCGGCGCTTCTATCGCCGCCACGAACTGGCGATCGTCAGGCTCTCCGGTCTCCTTTTCATGGGCTTCGCCCTCCAGGCCATCTGGCACGCCGCCCCTGGCCTTCTCGGTCTGCGTAAACCTTGACGGTAATCCCGCCGACAACCACCTTCATTTTCGCCGCTTCCTGATGTCATGGGTCGGCGGCCCCCTCCCCGGTCATAAGCCGGATCGCATGCGAAAGGATTTCTGATGACCACCAGCACCCCGCTCAATCCCGCGCTCACGTCATGGACCGGCCATGAGGGCCTGCCGCGCTTCGATCTGGTCAAGGACGAGGATTTCGCCCCGACTTTCGAAGCCGCTTTCAGGGAACATGAAGCGGAGATCGACGCGATTGCAGGAAACCCTGCGGCGCCCACCTTCGAGAATACGATCGTTGCGCTTGAAATCGCCGGTGACGGACTTTCGCGCGTGTCCTCGATCTTCTGGAACAAGGCCGGCGCCGACACTAACGAGACGATCCAGGCGCTGGAACGCGACATCGCCCCGAAGATGTCGCGGCACTATTCGAAGATCGGCATGAATGCAGCGCTGTTCAAGCGCATCGATACGCTGTGGGAAGGGCGTCAGTCCCTGGGGCTCGATCTCGAAGCGACGCGCGTGCTCGAGCGCCACTGGAAGGGTTTCGTCAAATCCGGCGCCAAGCTCGCGAAGCCCGAACAGGAGCGGCTGGCAGCGATCAACGAGAAACTCGCGGGTATCGGCGCCAAGTTCGGCCAGAACGTGCTGGCCGACGAGAAGAATTGGGTCCTGTTCCTGGAGAGCGAAGATCAGCTAGCCGGCGTGCCGGACTTCCTGCGCGACGCCATGGCGGCGGTCGCCGAAGATCGCGGACAGAAGGGGAAATACGCGGTCACCTTGTCGCGCTCGATCATCGAGCCGTTCCTGACCTTCTCCGACAATCGCGAGCTTCGTGAGCAAGCCTTCCGCGCCTGGATCGCGCGCGGTGAAAACGGCGGCGACACCGACAATCGCGGGCTGATCGCCGAGATGCTGGCGCTGCGGGCCGAAAAGGCGAAGCTGCTCGGTTATGAAAACTTCGCATCGCTGAAGCTCGACGACACCATGGCGAAGACACCCGCCGCCGTGAACGGCCTCTTGATGCAGGTCTGGGAAAAGGCCGTTGCCCGCGCTCGCGAGGAAGAGGCTGAGCTCGCCCGGCTCGTTGCCGACGAAGGGCGCAATCACGACGTCATGCCGTGGGACTGGCGCCACTACGCCGAGAAGCTCCGGGCCGAGAAGTTCAATTTCTCCGAAGGCGAACTCAAGCCTTACCTGCAGCTCGAAAAAATCATCGAGGCCTGCTTCGACGTTGCCAAGCGTCTGTTCGGCATCACCGCGACAGAGAAGAAGGGCATCGCCGCATACCATCCCGATGTGCGTGTCTTCGAGATCAAGGACGCATCCGGCAAGTTGGTGGCGCTGTTCCTCGGCGACTATTTCGCCCGGTCATCGAAGCGTTCCGGCGCCTGGATGAGTTCGTTCCAGTCCCAGCACAAGCTCAAGCTGAAGAACGGCGCGGAAGGCGAGCTGCCGATCATCTACAACGTCTGCAATTTCGCCAAGCCCGCCGAAGGCAAGCCGGCGTTGTTGTCGCTCGACGATGCCCGCACGCTCTTCCACGAGTTCGGACACGCATTGCATGGCATGCTATCCAACGTCACCTATCCTTCGGTTTCCGGCACGGGCGTCTCGCGCGACTTCGTCGAGCTGCCGTCGCAGCTTTACGAACATTGGCTGACGGTGCCGGAGATCCTCAAGCGTTACGCGGTGCATTACCAGACCGGTGAGCCGATGCCGCAGACGCTGCTCGACAAGGTGTTGGCGGCACGAACCTTCAACTCCGGCTTTGCAACGGTCGAGTTCACCTCGTCCGCGCTGGTCGACATGGCCTATCACACGGCTGAAGTGACGACGGAACCGATGGCGCTCGAAGCCAAGAAGCTCGACGAGATCGGCATGCCGAAATCCATCGTCATGCGTCACCGCAGCCCACACTTCCTGCACGTCTTCTCGGGCGACGGCTACTCGGCCGGCTACTATTCCTACATGTGGTCGGAAGTGCTCGACGCCGACGCCTTCGCGGCCTTCGAGGAAACCGGCAACGCCTTCGATCCGGCCATGGCCGCTCGCCTCAAGGACAACATCTATTCGGTCGGCGGCTCGATCGATCCGGAAGATGCCTACAAGGCCTTCCGCGGCAAGCTGCCGAGCCCGGATGCGATGCTGGCCAAGAAAGGTCTGGCCGCCTGAGCCGCACCAATCTCCGATCACGCCATCCGGCGTGATCGGTTGTTCCAAAGTCCCCGCGCCGTCTCGCAAGCTGCCTCGAAGTCGTCGTGATTGCGGAGACTGATGAGGGCGGCAGCCGCCGTTGTGATGATGATCGTTTCGGCGCGTTCGTCGCGGGCAGCACCGGTCCAGACTGCCTGCCAGTATTCGCGACTGCTGAGACCCGTGCGCGGCTCGGCCCGCGGTGCAATCCCCGCCGGAATGATGAGGTCGGAGACTTCTCCGCCGACAAGGCGGAATAGCGGCGTCTGGCGATAGGGCGTGAACTCGGCGTGGTCGCGGGTGTTACCGAGGATCGTCAGTTCTCTCGTGCCGAGCAGCATGGCGATGTCGCGGCTAAGCGTGCGGCTCGAGGGATTGGCGACGCCGAGCAGGGTTGCCCGCCCGCCCATCGGATTGATGAGGTGAATGGCGGCGTTCAACGGCATGCGCATCTCCATCAGCCGATAGAGCCCCAGCAAGCGATAGATTTGCGGCGCAAACGCAGACAGCGGCAGATAGGCGATACCTGTCGATGCAAGCGCTGACTTTGTCGCCGCGATCGATGCGCAGATCGGGATTCCGGCTGCGGAAGCGGCGATCTCGAGCTTGTGCCGTTCCTCGTTGTCCTCACCATAGTTCCCGTGCAGCACGATGCGATGACCGGCTTCAGCGACAAGGCGCGCCGCATGCAGGAACCAGGGTGCAGTCTTCAGTTTCGGCGAGAGGTAGCAGGGCCAGTCGAGATCGGCGACGCCGCTACCCGGCTCGATCGCGCCGATATGGTGGCGCATGGCGCGCACGAAACCAGCCACTTCGACCGCTGTCGGCCCGCGATAGTGCAGTACAGTCATCAGCGCGCCGATCTGTACCGGGTCCGCCTCGCCGGCAAGGATGACCGCCAGCGCATCTTCAGCTTCACTTTCACTTAGCGGAACTCTCATAAACTGCCCGGGTTGTCCTGCCGCCGGGTTCGGCCACGGCGCACAG
>NZ_JAEPRP010000302.1:0-4467 GCF_016652895.1 Ensifer sp. SSB1 | reverse complement strand
TCACTTCGGTCACGAAGGTATCGACCATGGGGCGGCCCTTCGGCTTGGCGTAAACGGCGGCGAAATGCGCCTTCGGCAGCATTGCGCGCACTTCTGCGGCGGTCTTGCCGGTGTCTGTCAGGTCGTCGACGATCAGCACGCCTTCGCCACCGTTCTCGGCGATTTCGGGCGCGATGCCCTTCAACACCTTCATCTGACCCTGCGTGTCGTAGTCGTGGTAGGACGCGATGCAGACGGTCTCGATCATGCGGATATTGAGCTCGCGGCAGATGATCGCCGCAGGCACTAGGCCGCCGCGGGTGATGCACACCATGGCGCGCCATTCCTGGCCGTTGTCGGCGAGGCGCCACGCAAGCGCGCGCGCGTCACGGTGGAACTGGTCCCAGGAGACGGGAAAGGCTTTATCGGGCAGCGACATCAGTGGGCTCCGGCTTGTCTGTATAAGGTAAAGGCGAAGCGTCCGGCAGATCGGGCAGGCGGGAACGCGTCATCCTGATTTGCCGACATGCAATAACGGCAATGGTGCCCTGAGCGCAAGGCTCTACAGCGCCTCGCGTCTTCCAAGACGCGTCAAGATCACTGTTACGTCGGAACCTTCTACCTGATTTCCCTGGATCGATGCTGATCCAGGGAAAAATGCAACAGCAATCAGGCCTTCGCGCGCGCTTCGGTGATTGCCTGGATCATCGCCTGCACGTCGGCTTCGGCAGCGGCCAGCGCTTCCGGATCACGGGCGCGCACGACGATATCGGTCGAGAAATTCTTGCCGTCGAACTTGGGGTAGGAGCCGATGCTGGTTTCCGGGTGGTTCTTCTGGACTTCTGTCAGCGGGCTGCCGATGTCGCCTTCGCCGAAGGGCGAGCGCACGGTTCGGGAAAGGAGGGGTGAACCGACCTCGAGGCCGGGCAGCAAGGCATCGAGCATGGCTTGGAACACCTGCGGCACGCCGGCCATGACATGCACATTGCCGATTGCGAAGCCTGGCGCGGTGGAAACGGGATTCGGGATATGGCGTGCGCCGAGCGGCATGCGCGCCATGCGCTTGCGCGCGTCGGTGAACTCCATGCCGCGACGCTCGTACATCGCGCCGAGCAGGGCCATTGCCTCGGGTTCGTAGATGCATTCGACCCCGAAGGCACGCGAGACCGCGTCGGCGGTGATGTCGTCATGGGTGGGGCCGATGCCGCCCGAGGTGAAGACGTAATCGTAGCGGCTACGTACGGCGTTGATGGCTTCCACGATGGCAGGTTCGTCATCGGCGACGATCCGCACTTCGCGCAGGTCGATGCCGACCATGGTCATCATGTCGGCGAGATGGCCGATGTTCTTGTCCTTGGTGCGACCCGACAGGAGTTCGTCGCCGATGGCGACCATCGCGGCGGTGACGATTTTTGTGCTGCGCATCGGTGATCCCTATTTATTTCAGCTAATAGTTTAACAGTGATTGTTTATTGTTCGACGGGCGAGAACAGTCTGTTTCCCGGACAGCTCCTGGCAAGCGGCCGCATTTTGATAAATCTTCCCGGCAGCGGTGATCAAGTGGGATCGCTTGAATCCAAAGGAGCATTTTATGGCCAAGGTTCTTGTTCTCTATTATTCGGCATACGGACACGTCGAAACGATGGCCTATGCGGTGGCCGAAGGCGCGAAGTCGGCCGGCGCCGAAGTGGACGTGAAGCGCGTTCCCGAACTCGTATCGGAAGAAGTCGCCAAGGCTTCTTACTACAAGCTGGACCAGGCGGCGCCGATCGCCAATGTCGAAGAGCTGGCGCAGTATGACGCGATCATCTTCGGCGCTGGCACGCGCTATGGCACCGTCGCCTCGCAGATGCGCAACTTCATCGATCAGACCGGCAGCCTGTGGGCCAAGGGCAAGCTGGTCGGCAAGGTCGGTTCGGTCTTCACTTCTTCGGCGACGCAGCATGGCGGCCAGGAGTCCACGATCCTCGGCTTCATCCCGACGCTGATGCACCACGGCATGGTCGTCGTCGGCCTTCCTTATGCATTCCAGGGGCAGATGGGTCTCGATGAGATCAAGGGCGGCTCGCCCTACGGCGCCTCGACCATCACCGGCGGCGACGGTGCGCGCCAGCCCTCCGAGGTCGAGCTCGAAGCCGCTCGGTTCCAGGGCGCACACGTCGCCAAGATCGCCGCGAAGCTCGCCGGCTGATCGACCTAAGATATTGGAATTTTTGATCAAGGGCGGCTCCGAAAGGGGCCGCCTTTTTGAATCGACGCGGGCCAGATCCAAGTGATTCGCGAAGGTGGCAATTCGCACCATACCTGTGGTAATATCCGCGGCGTTCGGCATGAGCATGCCTTTGACGAGGAGGAAAGAAGGGCCGTGCGGCAACGGCCCGCCGAAGACCGAAGCGTTTTCGGACTGCTGGGAGGGAAGTATGGCGCGGATCACTTACACCATCGTTCCTCATGACGGAGGATGGGCCTATAAGGCCGCCGATGCATATTCGGAGCCCTTTCCCAGCCGCGAGATGGCGCTAGCCGCTGCCAAGGCTGCCGCCGCCGAGCAACAGGTCGGTGGCGACGACGAAGATATCAGTTTCCAGGATGAAGAAGGTCACTGGCACTTCGAACACACAGACGGCGGTGATCGGCCGGAAGCGACCGTAGATGACGGCTAGTTCGCTTCAAGGCAAAGAGCTCAATCCGAACACAAGCATTAGTATTGCGTGCACATCATCTCTCCACGGAGGATATTCGATGCACTACAGCGTTCAGATCTTCACCTGGACCCCGCGGCAGGGAGTCCACCAGGTTGGATCGGCGATCGAGGTGGACGCCCCCAATTCCAAGGCGGCAGCGGTCTCGCTTCTCGGCCTCAGGCTTGAGAACCAGGGATGCGCAACGAAGCTCGCGGTGCGGGTATGGCACGATGACGCCTACCAGGCCGAATGCGATTGCTATTACTACAACAGCTGAGCGGCTGCTCTTTCCGGCGTAAACCTGTCGCGACTGAGTGACAGTTAGGCGCCAGCCGCCAAATGATCATCGAAACCGGTGTCTGGTGCGGGCGACGGGGGTCGAACCCGTACAGCCAAGGCCGAGGGATTTTAAGTCCCTTGCGTCTACCAGTTTCGCCACGCCCGCATGTTCCCTAGATCAATCACTCAAGGCGAACAGTCAAGTGCACCAGACGGGTGAAAGGCGCATTGATGGCTACGCGGCCTGTTGCCTCGGCTTCAGGAAGTATAAACGACGGCAGCAATGAGCGCGACGATACCATAGGGCACAAGCATTTCGAGGTAGGGCCGGCCGGAATTGGCCGAGTAGATGGCGGGAGCCGCGAAGGCCAGGACGATCAGTCCCGCCAGACGGGACGAGAGCACGCTGGGCGCGGAGACCTTGCGCAGCAGCCATCCGATCAGCATTCCGAGCAGCACCATCAATATTGTCGCGCCGAATATCTGGGCCATTCCCTCACTCTCCGTTGACGAAATCGTGCGACATTATCGCGCTGATTCGCGTGCAATGGTTGGTGGGTTCAATCTTGGATTTTGTTTAGCCTTCCCCACCGAGCGGTCGTCTGCCCGTGATGTGGCTAGAGCGGCAATCGTTCGAGGATCGGCGGCAATCCGCCGAGGTCGTTGATCTCTCGGAACCGTGGATGGCTCTCGGGCTTGTCGTGGTGCTCGAATGCCCAGGTCAAGGCATGCGGGACATAGACAGCCCAGCTGCCCGCATCAAGCGCGGGCACGACATCGGACTTCAGCGAGTTGCCGACCATCAGGCTCTTGGACGCGCCGTCGCCGTGACGCTTGAAGATGCGGTCGTAGGTGCTCGCATTCTTGTCGCTGACGATCTCGACGGCGTCGAAGTAGTCGCCGAGGCCGGAGGCGGCGAGTTTGCGCTCCTGGTCGAAGAGGTCACCCTTGGTGATCATGACAAGACGAAACTGCCCATGCAGTGCGTCGAGTGTTTCCCTGACATGCGGCAACGGTTCGACTGGATGGACGAGCATGTCGCGTCCGGCGGCGAGGATTTCAGCAATGACAGAGGATGGGAGTTTTCCGTCGGTCACGTCCACCGCGGTCTCGACCATCGACAGAACGAAGCCTTTGATGCCGAAGCCGTAGAGGCCGAGATTGCGCTTCTCTGCGGCAAGCAACCTCTCGGAGAGGTGCTCGGTGTCCGTATGGGGGGCAAGCAGTTCGGCAAAGCGCGTCTCGGTCAGGCGGAAGAACTGCTCGTTCTGCCACAGCGTATCATCGGCATCGAAACCAACAGTCGTTATTGCATGGGGCATGGTCTTACGGTCCGGCAATCTTGAATGGCTGGTCAACGCTGGCGCTCTTGCCGCTGTTGACGTCGTTGAAATGGAAGCGCAGCACGTAATCGCCGGCCGGCGCTCCGGAAACATCGATGGTGAGCGTCGAGTAAATTTCCTGGTTTCGGAGGTAACCGGTGAAGGTGAAGTCGCCGAAGGCCTTCTGCCCGGCGAGAACGTCA
>NZ_JAEPRP010000301.1:0-4527 GCF_016652895.1 Ensifer sp. SSB1 | reverse complement strand
ACACGTCAGAAGGGTTGGAAACTTCTTGCGCAACGGACGGCAACCACAGAAGTAAAGTTTACCCGCCGGGAAATGGCCGGTTTTCGATCGGGCAATGAGCGGAAGCGCCGTTTCGCGGGTGAACTCCGCCTCCGGCTCGGCGCCTTGAAGGACCGTCAACGCCCAATAGTCGCGCAAACCTGACTGGTTGTGGCAGAGCTGCTCCACTGTTGGCAGGGTATCACGGTAGTTGGGAATAAAGTCCCTCACATGGAGGTCGAGCGCGGCCGGATCCTC
Source organism: Ensifer sp. SSB1 (assembly GCF_016652895.1). Classification (NCBI taxonomy): domain Bacteria; kingdom Pseudomonadati; phylum Pseudomonadota; class Alphaproteobacteria; order Hyphomicrobiales; family Rhizobiaceae; genus Ensifer; species Ensifer sp. SSB1. The sequence goes on along the minus strand of NZ_JAEPRP010000301.1, from coordinate 4,251 downwards.
GAACTGGTCCAACAGCAGCGCGCAGGTGAATTGCTTGGAGAGCGAGCAGATCGGCAAGCGCGTAGCCGCCGTCATCGGCAGGCGCCGGTACATGTCGGCAAATCCCCAGGCATGGCGGGCTATCACCTGCCCATCCTTGACCACCCCGGCGACACCGCCCGGCCCTTTGTATCGGCGCGGCAGGAGTTTGAGCATTCGATCGAGCGCGGCGGCATCAATGGCTGTCATGATGAAGAGATCTGTGTTGGGAGCCCCATACCGAGCGCATGGTATCAGGGACGATAGATAGACCGCCGGGCCGCCGCTTGCAGCCACGGCTCGACGGCGACGGCGCCTGTCATCAGGCCGCGTCAGAGAATACCAGGTGGGTTGAAGGCCCGGCGAGCGTCAGGAACGTCAGCAGATCATCCCGCGAAAGCGCCGCGCATCCCGCCGTAGGCGTGTAATCGGGGCGGGCTATGTGCAGAAAAACGGCACTCCCCGCGCCTGCGACCGGCGGGTCATCGTTGTGGCCCAGAACGACGACGATGTCGTAGAGATCGTCATCCATCCAGAGCTCTTCGTGACTTGCGGTGAAGGGCAACTTTACCTGGCGATTATAGTCCGGATGCGAAGGGGCGTCACACCAGCCGTCCAAGCGGTCGATGGCACCCGTGCGAAACGGCGATTCCGGTTTGGCGATCCGGTCAGCACGGTAAAGGACTTGGCGGATTGGCCAACGCCCGATCGGGCTCGCGCCGTCTCCCTCGACCTTTTCGCTTGCAGCGCGCAGACCGCCGCGGCCAATAGCGCAGCGCCAGTGCTTGTCTCCATAGGAGGCCTGCCAGCCGTCCCCGTTTCGCGATACGATCAAATCCAAGCCCGAACTCCTTCCTTGACGTGAAACACCCCGATCACCGATCCAGGGGAAAATGACATGCGACGGCCCGGCCACCATGGTGTGACAACGCCGGCTCTTCGCTTCTGCAGATCGCCTGGGCGTAGGGGCAGCGCGTATGAAAGCGACATCCTGACGGCAGGTTCATCGGACTTGGAATGTCGCCGACCAGCATCGGCCTTTCGCGGTTTCTCTGATGCGGATCAGGGCGTGGGACCGCCGAGATCAGAAACATCGTGTATGGATGGCGGGGATTGGAGAAAATCTCTTCGGTCGTTCCGACCTCCACCATCCGCCCGAGGAACATTACTCCCACGCGATCGGCAAACTGGCGCACGACGCTGAGGTCGTGCGTGATAAACAGATAGGTGAGTTTCAGCTGTTCCTGCAGGTCACGCAAGAGATTCAGCACCTGCGCCTGGATCGAGACGTCGAGTGCGGAGACGGCCTCGTCGCAGACAACGAACTCCGGGCTGTTGGCAAGTGCGCGTGCAATGCCGATGCGCTGTCGTTGCCCGCCGCTGAACTGGTGGGGGTAGCGGCGCAGGAGCTGCCGGCGCAGTCCGACCATGTCGAGCAGTTCGCCGCAGCGCTTCTCGATCTCGGCCTCGGTCCCGAAACCGTGCGCGCGCAGTGGTTCCGCCAGTATGTCCTTGATCCGCATGCGGGGGTTAAGCGAAGCGTAGGGATCCTGAAAGACGATCTGCAGCTTCTTGCGCATCGCCCGCATTGCAGCTTCGTCCAGCGTGTGCAGGTCCTGGCCGCGATACCGCACAGTGCCGGCGCTCCGCTCGATCAGACGCAGCATCACGCGGCCGAGCGTTGTCTTGCCACAGCCCGACTCGCCCACCAGTGCGAAGGTCTCCCTTTCGCGAATTTCGAGATCGACGCCGTCCACGGCACGGACCACCCGCTCCGGGCGGAAGAAACCAGAGCCGATGTGGTAGTGCTTGCTCAACCCCTCGGCTGAAATGAGGACTTCGCTCACGCTTTTCCTCCTTGTTTGTCGTGCAGCCAGCAGCGGGCCTGATGCCCGTTGCCCAGATCGGTCAGTTCAGGCGACTTCAGCTTGCAGATCGGCATCGCGTCAGCGCAGCGCGGATGGAATCGACAGCCCGTGGGAAGCTTCGCGAGATTGGGCACCACGCCCGGAATGCTGTTCATGCGCGTGGCCGTGCGCTTTTCCGTTGCCATCGGGATCGAGGCAAGCAGACCTCTGGTATAGGGATGTGAAGGCCGATCGAAGAGGTCGAAAACGTTGGCACGCTCGACGATCTGGCCGGCATACATGACGTTCACCTCGTCGCACATCTCGGCAATGATGCCGAGGTCATGCGTGATCATGACGATCGCTGTACCGACCCTGTCGCGAAGCGCCATCATCAGCCGCAGGATCTGTGCCTGGGTCGTCACGTCGAGCGCCGTCGTCGGCTCGTCAGCAATCAAGAGCTGCGGTTCGCAGATAAGACCCATGGCGATCATCGCCCGCTGCCTGAGACCGCCCGACAGCTGATGCGGATAGACGTCCAGCCGTGCCGCAGGCTCCGGAATGCCGACAGTCTCGAACATGCGCAGAACCTTCTCGCGGATGGCGCGCTTGCCAAGATTGGTGTGGATGGCGAGCGGCTCGCCAACCTGCTGGACCATGGTCTTGACCGGATTCAGCGACGTCATGGGCTCCTGAAACACCATCGCGACTTCCCGGCCGCGCCAGCGGCGCATCTCGTCCCTGTTCAGTCGCGCCAAGTCGGTTCCGTTGAGCATGATGCTGTCGGCGTTCACCGTTCCCGGCGGAGTGGGCACGAGCCCCATCAGCGACAGCGCCGTCATGCTTTTTCCGGAACCGGACTCGCCGACGAGGCCGACGATTTTGCCACGCCCGACGTCGAACGAAACGCCGTCGACGACCCGCACAGGTCCGTTCTGTGTTTTGAATTCCGTGCGAAGGTTACGCACGCTCAGCAAGTTAGCCTGATCTGTCATCATCGCGCTCATCAATCTTTCATGTAGGGATCGAGCGCGTCCCGCAGACCGTCGCCAACAAAATTGAATGCCAGCACCGTTATCAGGATCGCCACCCCCGGCATGATGGCAACAAGCGGAGCCGAGAAGATGTACTCCTTACCCTTGGCCACCAGAAGTCCCCAACTCGCCTCCGGCGGCTGGACGCCCACCCCGAGAAAACTGAGGCTCGATTCCCACATGATCGCCTCGGGGATGCTGAGCGAAAACAGCACGATCAGGGTCGGGACGACATTGGGGAAGATGTGACCGCTCATGATCTTCACCTTCCTCGTGCCATTGGCGCGTGCTGCCTCGATGAACTCCTTCTCCTTGACCGCAAGTGTCTGGGCACGCACGACGCGGGCGACACCGGCCCAACCGACGAGGCTCAAGGCGATGAAAATGTTGAAGAGGTTCGCCCCGAGCGTGTACATCACCACCATCGCGAGCAACAATGAGGGGAAAGCAATCATCATATCGGCGAGCCTCATGATGATGAAGTCGATCCGACCGCCGAAGTAGCCGCTGATGATGCCCAAAACAGCTCCGATCATCAAAGAGATGAAGCTCGGGACGATGCCGACGATCAGCGAAATCCGTGCCCCGTAGAGAATACGGGTCAAAAGATCCCGGCCAAAGTTGTCCGTTCCCAGCCAAAACGTGGCGGAGGGCGGCAAGAACTGTTCGTCCATGGCCACGCGATAGGGATCGTGGGGGCTTATGAACGGAATAAAAAGCGCCACGAAGACCAGAAGGCCGACCAGGATCAGTCCTACCATCGCCATGCGGTTCTTCGCAAAAACCCTGATGCCGTCGCGCAGGAAGCTGTCGTTGCCGGCATCGTCGATGACGTCCACGTTGCCCTCTGTGATCTCTGTCATTTCGAGCCTCCCTTCATTTCATTGCGAATGCGGGGGTCGAGGACGGAATAGAGAATATCTGCGACGAGATTGCCCAGGATGACGAGCACGGTGGCGAAAAGCACGGAGCCCTGCAAAAGAGGCATGTCGCGCGCCTGAATGGCACTGACGGAGATGCGGCCCACTCCTGGAATACCGAAAATCGCCTCGGTAATAACGGCGCCGGAAAGAAGCCCCGCGACTTGGATCGCCATGATGGTGACAACCGGGATGAGAGCGTTCTTGAGCGCATGCCGACGGATGACAAGCAGTTCACGCAGGCCCTTGGCACGTGCTGTGCGAATGTAGTCATGGCGCATCACTTCAAGAAGGCTGGAGCGGGTGAGACGGGCGATCACACCGGCGGAGCTCCAACCAAGAACGATGGCCGGCATGATCACGTACTGGTAGCCGTAGAACCCTGATACGGGCAGCCACTTCAGCTTCAGGGCGAAGACGTACTGCATCAGC
>NZ_JAEPRP010000300.1:0-4530 GCF_016652895.1 Ensifer sp. SSB1 | reverse complement strand
AGGTGGCTCACTTCTCGGTGGAAAAACCGGCTCAGTTCTGCGCGGAAACCAACACTGTCCTGCTCGTCGCTGATGCCGACAACTATGAAAGCGATCTGAGGGCCGCGGTGGATCTCTGCGTGGCTGGAAACGTCCATCTGACCGTCCTCTTGATGATGCTTGCGGCTCCGGTGCCATTAGGAGATTACGCAGCCATGTCGGTTGCCTGGATCGAGGTTCGTGATGGCGACACCGGGAGGCTTGGCAAAGCGGTCATGAGTGCCCGCGCGACGCTCGAAACACTTGGTGTTTCGTTCGAAATCCATGGAAGCTATCCTGAGGAAGCATGGGTGGAGGACGACGTCGGAGAACGCGCACGTTATGCCGACCTGACCCTCGTCGGGACGAGCCTGCTAGCAAACCGGAGGCTTCGCTCGCACGTCGTTGAGGGCGCGCTTTTCAATTCGGCTCGACCGGTCCTTCTTTCCGGTAACCGCCAGTCGGTGACGCTATCCCCCAAGAAAATACTTCTAGCATGGAACTCTACCATTGAGGCGAGCAGAGCCCTAAGGGAGGCACTGGAAATGATGAAAAGCGCTGACATCGTCAACATAGTTCTGATCGACCCCAAGGCCACCCAGGCTGCGAACGGGGAAGAACCCGGTTCGGATGTAGCGACCTACCTTTCCCGACACGGCATCAAGGTTACTGTCGATCGCCTTCCAAGCTCCGGGCGCGAGGTTAGCGAGGTTCTTGTCCAGCACGCGATTGATACCGCTGCAGACCTCATTGTAATGGGCGCATACGGCCATTCACGCGTTCGCGAACGGGTGTTTGGCGGCGTAACCAAGGCCATGTTAAACGCGCCGGTCGTGCCTGTTTTGATGATACATTGAGTCAGCCGCGCCACGATGTGCCGCTCCTTGGGCGGCGTATATGTTTTGGCGGCCAAGCCCTTTTCGTGATGGGAACCGCGACCAAGCAGCTCAACGACATCTATATTGAAAAAGAGATGCAGGTAGCAATCACCGACCTCCGGCGGATCCGGCCTTCAAGACGCTACGCTCCCAACTCGCCCTCGTTTCGAGAGAGGACCAGGCGTGCCAGGTATTCCCTACGTCGCCGTCCGCTAGACGCGAACTCCTGAAAGGCGCATTGGATGATGACGCTTTTCCACTCATTTCCGGAAAGCTCGTCTCGTGTTCTTACCATCCAGTTGGATTGGCTTACAGCAAAACAAGACGCGTCACTTGCCCGGATTGGAAAATGAGGCTGGTTTCGTTGACGGACATTCCTGACGATCGTGCTCCACCTCGCTCAACGATTTCATGCCCTACTGAAAAATAAGGTCCCGTCGCTATTGGCCTTTGACGCCCCTCAATGACCGATCACGGCTGATCAGCGACAATCACGGTACGTCAATAAAGACGAGGCCCTGGAGGTGATCGCCATGAGCGACTTGAGTCTACGACAAGACATCCTTGACGAGCTCGAATATGAGCCCAGCATAGATGCCGCCAACATCGGCGTAACGGTTGAGAATGGAATCGTGACTTTAACCGGTCATGTCCAAAGTTACCCGGAAAAGCATACGGCCGAGCACGTTGCCCGACGCGTTAAAGGTGTTCGCGCGATTGCGGAGGAAATCGTCGTACGATTGCCGGATCATAAGAGAACCGCTGATGATGAAATAGCGAGCCGCGTCCTGAAAATCCTCGACTGGGGTGCAGCAATCTCAGAACCGAACAACATCCAGATCAAGGTGGAGCGGGGGTACGTGACTCTCGTCGGCACTGTCGATTGGTATTTCCAACGCTCGGCCGCAGAAAGCGCGATCTACCAGTTGACAGGCGTCACGGGCATCGACAACCAACTCAGAATTCGTCCCAGAATGGATGTCGTCGACATTCGGCATGGTATCACGGAGGCGTTGAGACGCCACGCGGAGATCCAAGCCGCAGAGATTGGCATCGAAGTCTCAGGCAGTCACGTGACCCTCCGGGGGAAAGTCCAAAGCCTGCGTGAACGAACAGTGGCTGAGCAGGCCGCCTGGTCTGCCAAAGGAGTGAGCGGCGTGACGGACTACCTGGAGGTTGTAGGCAAGTAAGGATGTCATACACCGCCATCAGCGGGCGAAGATGACTTTTCCGCGACCTCGCCTTGCGGAACACCGTATCAGCGGCCATATCCTAAACGGACTGAGCGGTATCGAACCCTGTATCGGCCATAGAGCTGCGGTCCCAACGCCCTGCCTCGGTCAGAGGCAGGCTTTTCATGGCGATGAGAGTACCTGCGACCGCAGATTTGCAGATGTGTTATCGAAATATCACGAGATATCCGCTTGCACCGGCACCCGCAGCGAATAACGAGACGAGCGCGAGCGGGAGCCAATATCTTGGGGGGCCGGATAAGACCGCCACAAATATCCGCCCGCCCGCGTTGGCAAGTGCGGCTGCAAGGACGGCTGTTCCCACGGTTTCCAGTGGCATCGCGCCACCGAACCGCAGCGCAGTTAGAACCGCTATGTCGACGTCAAAAACTCCCGATGCCACCGCAACGCCGATCAGACTCTCATTGCCGATCCTACTAATCAACGCAGCTCCAAGCGTCGCCGAACCTGCGAAAAGGCCCGCAAAGATGAAAAGCGACCCAACTTCGAACGGGTTTCGCGCGACAATGGCCTCACCTGACGCAGGAGCACCCTTCGCCATGAGACCACCGCCACAGGCCACAAAAATTGAGGCGGTGATGAGAAGCGGTAACAGCACGATCGGAAGAACTTGAGGGTACAGGGCGAAAACCACAGTGAGCACGCGCAACAGGGAGACCGCCGCGGCGAAGCTTGCAGCACCAGCAAGCGGACGCGCTGCCTCGCCGCTGCGCGCCTTCTGCCCGAAGCTTGCCGTCACAGCAGTCGAGGAAACGAGGGCGCCCGCAAGGCCACTGATCAAAAGCCCCCGAGTTGAACCCAAAAGGCGCGTCGCAACATAGCCTGCAAACGAAATGGTGGCGCTCAGAACGGTGAGGAACCAGATCTCACGCGGGTTGAACCCGCCCCACGGATCGATCGCATAGCTGGGCAAAAGAGGGAGCCCGATCGCCGTCATCACAGCAAGGATGAGTGCTGAGCGAAGCTCGACCCAAGTAAGCCGTTTGAGGAGGTTGTGCAGCAGTTCGCGGCTTGCGAGGACCGCCGTAAGCGCGGCTCCGGCGGCGGCTGCCGCCTTGTAATCACCTCCGACTGCTAAACCGCCAAGCGCGAACACGCAGAGCCCAGCGATCACGCCAGTGACACTGTAATCCTCGTCGTGACGGGACTCCCGCAACTTGAACCACATGAAGCACAAAGCAAAGGCGAGAAAACCGGCAGCAAAGATGGACTGGTTTTGCGAAACCGACGAGAGCGCCGCCAGAATACCTCCCAGCAGACCGGAAATCCCGTAGGTCCTGATGCCGGCCGTTCGGCTTCCCTCGGGCGCGTCCCTTTCACGCCATCCCCGCTCCAGTCCGATGAGAAGGCCTATCGCGAGAGCAAGTCCGAGCCGAGGGATAAGTGGTTCCATTTGATTCTCGCGCCTCGCCCGATCCTATTTGTTGAGGCCATCCCGCAGCCCAAATGCATACTCCGGTTGGTAATTAGGCCCACGGATGCCGCTCACGCCTTCTTTGATCAGCAAATCCATTCGTCGTCTTTGACCATAATCAATGCTGTCCGAGAGTTGTTTGCGCGATACGTCAGCGAGGAGACTTCCACGATCAAGCACATTCTTGCTGCAACCGATGTATCGAGACAAGCGAAGGCGGCCGTGGCCATGGCCGCACAACTCGCTCAAGCGACCAGCGCCAGCCTCACCATTCTACACGTCGTTCCGTCGAGCCTGGCTGAGCCTGAAATGGCCTGGCTTGCAGAACAGGAAAGGACTTTCTCGGTCTTGGCAGCCACGCCGAAAACGTTGCGCGTTAGTCACGAACTCCTGTCGATGTCCAAACGTGAGATCAGTGAGCACGCGTTGATGATCGGCCAGCGCTTAGTTGAAGAAGCCTGCGATGAAGCTCGCAGAGTGCGGAGGAAGTTTTCCCGCGCCTCTAAGTCGGGCATTATGCGGATGTCATTCTCGATGTGGCTAACGAAATCAATGCAGATTTGATCGCGGTCGGCAGCCGCAGACTGGGTTGAAATGAGCGTTTTATGCTTGGGAGCGTCTCAAAAGCAGTAACTCAGAAAGCGCGTTGCTCAGTCTTGGTCGTCCGCTGATGGCCGTCGACGGCGGATCCCTCGCAATGCCGCCAACTCCATCCTCCGCCACGGGATTTAGTGTCGCTCCATGGGTCCAAGCCATTACGCGCTGCATTCCACTCAAGGGGAAGAGATCTATCGTGCGCTAGGCGCTGAGCCGCCGCCGATGTCGGACTTGCTCACAGTTGTGCTCAATATGCCAAAACACCGGCGGTCACCCCCTGGATGACCGCCGGTGCGATCGGCCGAAGCGCCGAAGGATGGGTTATTCTGTTACCGTCAACCTGGCATGCATGCCGGCTTCGAAATGTCCC
>NZ_JAEPRP010000299.1:0-4538 GCF_016652895.1 Ensifer sp. SSB1 | reverse complement strand
ACGAGGTCCGAGAATTCCCGGTGTGCTTTAAATGTTCTCAAGTTGCTGGACGTCGGTTTAACGGCGGCCTGATATTGGCATGCACGATATTGGCAAAAAACGCTATCACCCGGGGCCAAATTTTCTTGGTGGCATGAGTAACGTGTCGAAATAGCAACGGCATCATAAGCCAAGGCGCGCGCCTTCAAGAAGTGCACTGCCAACCGGCCGCGTGAGCGCAAGTAGTAACGGCCCTTGTTCTGTCGGGGGCGGGCGGGTGCGCAATAAAGATATGCTTGAATGAAGTTGGAACGGAGGTCCTGCGGGCTCGGATAAATCAGACCGGCTGAGCCGCGGAGCCGTCCAAGCTTGCGCGCCCGTGTGGGCGCGCAAAACTCGTTCCGAGGTCGTCTGTTCCCGGCAGTCGGCGACGCCGGGAGCAGGCCAATACATCAGTCGTTCGCGGTCACCTTGACGCCGAGCACCGACGGGATCGTGTTCGGCGCGCCCATGGCAGCGCCCATGATCATCGGGAACGGAACCGGCTTTTCCGGTGCAGCGCTGATCGTCAAGCTCTTCGGGCCATCGAGATAGGCGTTGATGGCGGCGGACACCTGGTTCTGCAGTTCAGGCACGTTGAGCTGGGCCATCATGATCGGCACCAGTCCCTTCAGCGACTGCGCCATCTGATCGCCCGTAACGCCCTGCTGCGAGCCGGCATAGTCCAGCGCCTTCTTGGTGATGGAAGCGTCGTCGAAGCGGATTTCGGCGCTGTTGAAGGTCAATTGCTGCACCAGACCCATCATGGCGAGGCCCATGGCCTGGTTAGCCTCTTCCTTGTTCGGGTTGGCTTCGGCCGCCTTCATCGCTTCCTGCATCGATTTGACGAAGCCCAGCGTGTAGCCGGAGATATCGAAGGCGAAGTTCAGCCGGCCGACGTTCTTGAAGTCGAAGGCGTATTCTTCCAGGGCGACATTGCCGCTTTCGACTTCCCAGCTGCCCTTCATCGTCAGAGCGCCGTCAATCGTGGTGAGGCCGAGTTTTTCGATCGCGTCCTTCGTCTTGGCGTCTTCGACCGAAGAAAGGTCTGCCTTGATGCCGGAAGCCGTCGCGTCGAAGTCGAAGCCGGCGTCATTTTCCTGGCGTGCCAGGTTGGCTTCAGTGCTTTCGAGCGAGAATACTTCCTTACCCTTGGCGTTGAGTGTTATCGGGCCCGTGCTCGCGCTTTCGTAGAGAAGGATGTCGTTGATCGTCTCGCCCTTGGCATTGGCGGGAATCGTAAGGCCAGAGAGCAGGATGTCCTTGACCGAGAGGCTGCCTTCTTCCTGGCTGAGGTTCACGTCCGGGAAGGTTACGGTTTCGGCGTAGTAGCCACCGCCCTCGGTTTCCTCGACGCCTTCAAAGGTCAGATCGCCGATCTTCAGGTTTGTCGGTTCGCCCGGCTGGCTGGCGAACTTCAGCTGCACGCCGGTCACCGTCACCTTGTCGCCGTCGACTTCGGCCTTGTCATAGGTGAGGGAGGTGCCGTTCGCGTTCGTTGCCGCATCGAGCTTCTTCATCAGGTCCGCGCCATCGAGTGCGAAGGCCGGGCTGGCGAGAGTAAGGAGCGCGGCGCTCGCCATCATCAGGCGGATCTTGCGCGTGTGCATCATTGTCGAGTTCCTTCGTAAAATCTTTGATTGTGTAGCTGTTTCGAAGATGAGGCGTGGCTAATCTGGTTTGTCCCGGCAGAGGGCGTCAACTGGGAGCGAACGGCAACATCCGGCAGTTTTCGGCGGCCAGTTCGTGTCTTGCAATCCCCCTCACAGATCGTCCAAATCAACTGCAGCCGAAGCTATTACGAAACAGGGCGAAATTATATTCGCTTGGCCAAACCGCACATGTCCCTGACCGGGCATGCTTTCCGGGATGCTACCAAGCGCTCGCCTCAGACGCATAGCGGCCCGACCGTTGCACGAACATTGCGCCGGAGCAAGCGGATCGCTTCAGGCGCCAACTGTCGGCTGGCCGGGGGTTCTCCACAATCGCATCCCCTGAAAACCTTGCTGTTCCGGGTTTGTTGCGCTAGCAAGGACCTATGGGACAAAGCCTTAATCCCCCGTCAGGCGGGGACGACAATATTCAGCCGGTTGACCTCAAGGCGGCGCTGGAAGAGCGTTATCTCGCCTATGCCTTGTCGACCATCATGCACCGCGCGCTTCCGGACGTTCGCGACGGGTTGAAGCCCGTGCACCGCCGCATCGTGCATGCGATGAGCGAGATGGGTCTCAGACCCAATTCATCGTTCAAGAAATGCGCCCGCATCGTCGGCGACGTCATGGGTAAGTTCCACCCGCACGGCGACGCCTCGATCTATGACGCGCTGGTGCGCCTGTCCCAGGAGTTTGCGATCCGCTATCCGCTGGTCGACGGCCAGGGCAACTTCGGCAACATCGACGGCGATAACGCTGCAGCGATGCGATACACCGAAGCGAAGATGACGGACGTCTGTTCGCTGCTTCTTGAGGGTATCGACCAGGACGCGGTGGATTTCCGCCCCACCTATAACGAAGAGGACCAGGAGCCGACCGTGCTTCCCGGTGCCTTCCCGAACCTGCTTGCAAACGGTGCAACCGGCATTGCCGTCGGCATGGCGACCTCGATCCCGCCGCACAACGCGCATGAACTGTGCGATGCGGCGCTGCATCTCATCCGCCATCCGGAAGCGAGCGTCGAGGATCTGCTTTACGATCCGGCCAATCCGCAGAAGGGCGGCATCGAAGGACCTGATTTCCCGACCGGCGGCGTGATCGTCGAGAGCCGCGAAAGCATGGCCGAATCCTATCGCACGGGCCGTGGCGGCTTCCGCGTCCGTGCCCGCTGGGTTCAGGAGGACATTGGTCGTGGCGGCTACCAGATCGTCGTCACCGAAATTCCCTACCAGGTCCAGAAGTCGCGCCTGATCGAAAAGATTGCCGAGCTGCTGGTGGCCCGCAAACTGCCGCTGCTCGAAGACATTCGCGACGAATCCGCGGAAGATGTCCGCATCGTACTGGTGCCGAAGAGCCGCTCGGTCGACGCCGGCATCCTGATGGAGTCGCTGTTCAAGCTGACCGAGCTCGAAAGCCGCATCTCGCTCAACATGAACGTCCTGTCCATGGGGCGCGTGCCGCGGGTCATGGCGATCAACGAGGTGCTATCGGAATGGCTGGCGCACCGCCGCGAGGTATTGCAGCGCCGGTCCCGCCATCGCCTGGCGGCGATCGACCGCCGGCTCGAGATCCTCGGCGGTTACCTCGTCGCCTATCTGAACATCGACGAAGTCATTCGCATCATCCGCGAAGAGGACGAGCCCAAGCCTGTGATGATGGAGCGGTTCTCGCTCACGGACCTTCAGGCCGAGTCGATCCTCAACATGCGCCTGCGCTCGTTGCGCCGGCTCGAAGAGTTCGAGATCCGCACAGAATTCGACGCCCTGTCGAAGGAAAAGGCCGAAATCGAGGCGCTGCTCGCCTCCGAGGAGAAGCAGTGGCAGACCGTCGCCTGGGAGATCGGTGAGGTCAAAAAGAAGTTTGCCAAGGCGACCGATATCGGTAAGCGCCGCAGCACGTTTGCCGATGCTCCGGAAGCCGACGTGGAGGCGATCCAGCAGGCGATGATCGAAAAGGAACCGATCACCGTCGTCATCTCGGAAAAGGGCTGGATCCGTGCGCTGAAGGGCCATATCTCCGACACGTCCTCGCTCCAGTTCAAGGAGGGTGATGCGCTCAAGGTGGCGTTCCCGGCGCAGACGACGGACAAAATCCTGGTCTTTACGACCGGCGGCAAGGTCTACACGCTTGGCGGCGACAAGCTGCCCGGCGGTCGCGGGCATGGCGAACCGCTGCGCATCATCGTCGACATGGAGAACGATCAGGACGTCCTGACCGCCTTTGTTCACGATCCGGCGCGCAAGCTGATCGTCTCGTCGGCGGCAGGTAACGGCTTCGTCGTGACGGAAAGCGACATCGTCGCCAATACTCGCAAGGGCAAGCAGGTGATGAACGTCTCGATGCCGGACGAAACGAAGCTGGTCGTGCCGGTCAAGGGCGACCATGTTGCTGTCGTCGGCGAGAACCGCAAGATGCTCGTCTTCCCGCTCGTCCAGATCCCTGAAATGGCGCGCGGCAAGGGCGTCCGGTTGCAGCGCTACAAGGATGGCGGCATCTCCGACATTCGCTGCTTCACGATCGCTGAGGGGCTCATCTGGGAAGACAGCGCTGGCCGCGTCTTCACCAAGACGAAGGATGAACTGATCGAGTGGCAGGCGGACCGCGCATCGGCTGGCCGCGTCGTTCCGAAGGGCTTCCCGCGCAGCGGAAAGTTCAGCGGCTGATCTTGAAGTCCCAGCCATGCGGCCGATTGGCTGCATGGCTGGTGTCCCATTTCGGGGCGTCGAATTTTTGCATTAAGGTATTGGAAACACAGTTGAAACCGAGCGAAATGCGGCGCTTGTAAGGTGTCGCCGTATCGTGGATCACTGCCCATCCAACAGGATGGAGATGATGCCGAACGCCAGCACCCTCGACGACATTCTCCTG
>NZ_JAEPRP010000298.1:0-4592 GCF_016652895.1 Ensifer sp. SSB1 | reverse complement strand
CTGGCGACCATGGCCGCGTATCTCATCGAGCACCACCTTTCGACGGGGGACTATCAAAAGGCAACCGTCGTTGCGGACGTCCTTCTCCGGCATTATCCGAATTCTGCATACCTCCTGACAAAGAAGGGGACGGCCTATTATCGTCTGCTACAGACCGAGGTTGTCAGTAAATACAAGCGTATGGACGACATCCCCCCTGCGGTGCGTGAGAGGGCTGATGTCTGGTACCGCGAGAATGTATTCGCGTTTGAACGTGCCGAAGCTCTGGGATGGCGGCCAGCAGAGGAAACAAGCAAGTAGCGTCTCAACCGGATTCACTCGTAAATGGCTGCACCTCTGATCCGACCCGATAACCTTGTGAAACGATCTCACGGGTGGCATTGCCCAGTCTTTGCTCCGGAGGGGACCGATCGCTGGAGCCACTAAGGAGACCTCACACAAAATCACTAAAGCCGGAAAACGATATGTGCCCACTTGGGTCACTATTGTTGACAGGATCGTCGCCGGCAAAGGCATATCGATTGCTGCCGACGCCCGGTAAGGTCGGATTCCAGTCGTCCGGCGAGATGAACCTTCCTAACTTCGGATCGTAGTATCGAGCGTTGAGGTACTGCAGCCCGGTCTCGGGATCGAACCGCTCGCCGATGTAGCCCTTCTGCGTGCGCATCGCCGTGTTCGTCGGCTCGCCATAGGCGGCATAGCCGTTCTGCTCGACGAGGTTGCCGCTGGCATCCGTCACCTGGCGGACCGACGTCAGGTGATCGCGGTGCAGGAACGTGGCGGTTGTTACACCGGTCTGCAACACCGAACTGATCTTCAGGTCTGGATGCGGGTAGCGCGTGTAGGTATCCTGCCCCGGTTTGCGATCGTATCTACGTTGGCATCGGGATAAAGCGTCGTCGCAAAGGCATTGCTCTTCTTCACTCGTGTGCCCGACGGGCCGTAGTCAAGCGTGGTCGTCGCACCGCCCTGCGTCACGCCCGATAGACGGTTGGCGCCGCCACAGACGTGCGAGCGGCTGCCATCGCTGACCATATTGCCGTTGGCATTATAACCAATTGTGGCGTTGGCAAGCTTGCGTGCCTTGTGATCGACAAGGCAGACGATCAATGGTTTTTACGAACTCTCTTCAAGCTCAATTACCAGGTTTGTAAAATCAACATCTTGCACACCATCACTGCACTCTAGGATCGTCTTCCCCCCATTTGAAGACACATGCATGCCTGCATTGCCGATCCAAGCCTGAGTAAGGTCGCCGCTGCGCCAAACGTTCCAAGCCTTTAATACGCCTCCGCGTTTCGAAGAGATAACAATTTCTACGGTGTCCGGGCTTGTGTCTGCCCATAGTATGATCTGCGAGTGAGATTGCCCATTGACCGTGATCCCCCCCTTGGTTGCCTTGATACATAAACCTTGCACTGGAGAACTAGCCGAACTGACTCTATGTACTGTAAAGCGCGTCTCTGCGTTTTGTAGCGGCATCTGAAAAATCGGTTGTACGAGTCTGCCACCAAACTCGACCGCTGCCCCGTCGGAGGCCTGGAAAAGAGACGAAAGTGTTTGCATCACGCTTAGTATCCCGGTCTTCTGAATGGGTCAACGATAGCATGGTCCTGCGGCCATCGCGGCACAAATTCCCTGCCGCCATTGCGGGCAGGCACAGGCTCGTGGCTCAACTCCATCGATTCCATTCCGCCCTTGTCGGCGTTAAATCTTCGAGGCGCTAGTCCGTTCTTGAGGCGTGTCAAGTTCTCAGCGCCATACGTGTCCGCTGCGCCCTGTCTCGCCGCTTCGTTCTTCCAAAATCTGGAACGTACAGCTGACCAGCTTGGGTCTGCTCCTTTTCGGGTGGGACCGTACACGTCTCCACCAACTTTCCAACCTCCGCTGGGTTTTATCCCTCCTGCCCCGGGTGGAGTGCCCCCCATTTCGCCAGACAAGTCAGCTATTGAGACAATGCTTTGATGAATTCCCTTGGGGATGCCATTTTCAGCGCTGAATGCGGATGGATTTCGTTGTAATCCTCGATCCATCCATCGATGTTCCGGAGCGCTGTGTCGGCGTCGGGAATGGGTGAGATGCGTATGTAGTCGCGTTTCAGGGTTTTGACGAAAGCCTCCGACATACCGTTTGATTGAGGGCTGGCGACCGGCGTGAAGCACGGGATCAGATTGAGGGCCTGAGCAAACAGCCTGGTTTCCCTTGCTGTGTAGGCGCTGCCGTTATCGGACAGATGTTCGATGGCATGTGGGGCACGCGTGCCACCGAAGCGTTTCTCGACTGCTTCCAACATCATATCGCGGACGTCAGAACCGGAGATCCCGGCATTGGCGACGGCCGCCCACGAGATGATCTCTCGATCAAACGCGTCGATGATAAAAGCAAGGCGGACCACCTCGCCATTCCAGCAGGTGAACTCCAGGCCATCGGAGCACCAACGAAGGTTCGACCGCATCACCATGACCTTGCCGTCGTGGACGCGGCCCTTGCGCACGGCGGTGTGCTTCTCAAGGATCATGGCGTGGTTGGCCATGATGCGGTGGACCCGCTTGCGGTTGACGACCGGCTGATCGGCGGCCCGCCGCTGCCTGTTGAGAAGGGCAGCGATCCGCCGATAGCCATAAGTTGGCCTGGCATCCACCAGCTTGCGAATGGCAGGCAGCAGCTCGGCATCGTCCGCTTTGAGGTAGGGTCCGCGAGGCTTGGACTTGCCCTTCAGGCGTTCGGAGAGATTAGAACGCGACACGTGTAAAGGCCTCCGCCACCGCCTTCATCGGGAACCGCCCTTCGGCAACAATATCGGCCGCGATATCGGTTTTTTTGACTGGGCTTTGGAAAGGGCTTCGCGAAGAATCTCGTTCTCCAGCGTCTTGCGTCCGAGAATGCGCTCAAGCTCGCGCACTCGATCTTCCAGCTTCTTCACCTCAGAATTGCCGATTACCGGCTCGTCGGAGTCCACCGCCACCGCACCTCCCTCGCTCAAGAGCCGACGCCAGCGATAGAGAAGGTTTGGCGCAACTCCATGCCGCCGAGCCGCAGAGGAAACCGTCTCCCCTGGGGCATAGCTCTCCTCGATGATCTGCAGTTTGCGTTCCGTTGTCCAGCGCCGCCGCCGGACGTCACCGATCATCAGGTCAACCTGTCGAAACTCGTTAGACATAAGCCTATCCTCAAGCCTGTGCTTGAGCCTTCCTGCTTATGCTGAGTGTCCGGTCGAAAGTGGGGGCAGTTCACCGGGGAAAATCGTACCCACATTGTGGATCCTGATACCATCAACCTCTTCGAAGGGCCGTATCGGGCCCATTGAGAGAGGTCGAGGAGTGTCCGGATCCAACCTGTCATCGAGCTGGTCTCCATCCTCGTCGGACATCGGATCGCCAGCAAGTTTTGTCTCAGATCTTTTGTCTTTACGGCGACCCCCAAACGTATCGCCCGCTGCGTCACGGAGTCCTTTCGAAGCTTGGGTATCGCGATCGGGTCGATCCGCGCGCTGGTCAAACTTCGTCTCCTTTCCACTAAAGGCATGCCCATTGGGATCGCTGTTATTGACGGGGTCGTTTCCGGCATAAGAATATCGGTTTGTGCCAACCCCCGGCTGGGTTGGATCCCAAGTGTCCGGCGAGATGAACCGACCGAACGTTGGATCGTAGTATCTTGCGTTGAGGTACTGCAGTCCGGTTTCGGGATCGAAGCGCTCGCCGATGTAGCCCTTCTGCGTGCGCATCGCCGTGTTCGTCGGCTCGCCGTACGCGGCATAGCCGTTCTGCTCGACGAGGTTGCCGCTGGCATCCGTGACCTGCCGCACCGACGAGAGATGGTCTCGATGCAGGAATGCAGCGGTTGTTATACCGGTCTGCGCCACCGAGCTGATCTTCAGATCCGGATGCGGATAGCGTGTATAGGTGTCCTGCCCCGGCTTGCGATCGATCTCGACATTGGCGTCGGGATAGAGCGTCGTCGCAAAGGCATTGCTCTTCTTCACTCTCGAGCCCGAAGGACCGTAGACGAGTGTGGTTGTCGCCCCGCCCTGCGTAACAGTCGACAACCGGTTGGCGCCGTCCCACGCAAGCGCCCGGCTGCCGTCGCTGACCATGTTGCCGTTGGCATCATAGCCGATAGTGGCGCTACCGATTGTGGTCGGAGCGTGCGGACGCACACCATTGCCCGCCGGGTAAACGTAATTGCCGATCCGCGTGCGGAACGTCAGATTGCCGTTATCAGCATAGGTGAAGGTCTCGCCCAGCGAACCACCGGGGTTCTCCGCCTTGGTCAGCCGACCGCGCGGATCGTAGTCGTAGACCCAGTTGTCGTTCGCCGTCGCCGCGGTGATTGTCTTAATCTTGCCAGTGAGGTCACGACCGTACTGATTGTCCATCAATACGGTTCCACCCTTGGCGGTCGTCACCCGATCGAGCCAGCGCCGCTGCGGCGAATAGCTGAAGGTGGTCACGACACCGTTGGCATAGCTGATCGACTTCGTCTGACCGTCCGCCTCGTAGCTCGTCGCGGTGATGTAGCCAGGGATCGTCGCCAGCAGATCGGCGTCGTTGTAGGTATATGGTGCCGCGGCGGTGCCCACCTGCAACGGTGCG
>NZ_JAEPRP010000297.1:0-4638 GCF_016652895.1 Ensifer sp. SSB1 | reverse complement strand
CCATTGCATCGCAGCACCGCGTGGGGTAACAAGCGTCATCCACAAGGACCCGGTGAGAATCCGGGTGGCTCTTCTGGCCGCCGATCCGCCAGACAACACATGAACGCAGCTAAAAGCCTCACCTATCGCGTCCGGCTTGCTGCCTTCGATTGTGATCCGTTTCACCGAATGAATATGCTTTCAAACTACCGCCGGGAGTGGCTCTCCAACATCCGTGGCGACGTGCTTTCCGGCATCGTCGTCGCCCTCGCTCTTATCCCCGAAGCAATCGGCTTTTCGGTTATCGCGGGCGTCGATCCCAAAGTGGGTCTGTATGCCTCTTTCGCAATTGCGTGCGCGGCGGCCATTGTCGGTGGGCGGCCGGGCATGATCTCCGCGGCAACGGCGGCAACGGCGGTCGTGATGGTCACACTCGTCAAGGAGCATGGGCTGCAATATCTTTTCGCCGCCACTCTCTTGATGGGCTTGATCCAAATCGTCGCTGGATTCCTTAGGCTTGGCCGGGTCATGCGCTTTGTCTCAAGATCGGTCATCACGGGTTTCGTGAATGCTCTTGCGATCCTGATCTTCATGGCGCAACTGCCGGAGTTGGTCGGCGTATCAATTGAGACATACTTCATGATCGCCGGGGGACTTGCGATTATCTACGTTTTCCCGCGCATCACCAATGCGGTCCCGTCGCCACTCGTTGCAATTGCGGTCCTCACCTGCGTTGCCTGGTCCACAGGGATGGATCTGCGGACTGTAGGCGATCTCGGTGAGCTTCCCGACGCACTGCCGGTCTTCAGTTTTCCGGATGTGCCGTTCACCTTGGAAACATTGCGGATCATCCTGCCTTATTCGGTGACGCTGGCAGCTGTCGGCCTTCTTGAATCGCTCCTGACCGCGCAGATCGTCGATGACATGACTGACTCGCCAAGCAACAAGAGCCAGGAATGTGTGGGCCAGGGAGCCGGCAACATCGCCTCGGCCTTGATTGGCGGCATGGGCGGATGCGCGATGATTGGACAGTCGGTCATCAATGTGTCATCGGGCGGCCGCGGGCGTCTGTCGACATTCGTTGCCGGCGCCTTCCTGCTGTTCCTGATCGTCGGGCTTGATGATCTCGTGCGGATTATTCCGATGGCAGCTCTGGTTGCCGTGATGATCATGGTTTCCATCGGGACGTTTTCCTGGCGATCGCTCGTCGACCTGAAGCGCCACCCTTGGCCTTCGTCGGTCGTGATGCTGGCAACGGTCGTCACGGTCGTTGCCACGCACGATCTTGCAAAGGGTGTGATCGTCGGCGTGCTGCTTTCGGGGATATTCTTTGCCGGAAAGGTCTCACGATTATTCCGCGTGACGCGCCAGGCGGAATCTTCGCTCGAAAGCGTCACCTATCTTGTCGAGGGCCAGATCTTCTTCGCCTCCGCAGAGCAATTCGTGCATGCCTTTGATTTCGCTGAGCAAGTTTCCAAAATCACCATCGACCTCAATCGCGCGCATCTTTGGGACATCACAGCGGTCGGCGCGCTTGATAAGATCGTGATGAAGTATCGCAAGTCCGGAATCCACGTCGAGGTACTGGGTTTCAACGAGGCGAGCGCCGACATGATTGACCGCTTTGCCCTTCACGACAAGGATGAACGCAGGGCCGCGAGCGCGTCGATACACTAAGAATGCGGAATGAATGGAACCGCTTCGCGTCGCTTCCAACACCCGTCGCGACATAAGGTCCGGCTATCCGGCGCGGAAACGACAGGCCGACGCTGAGCCGTTGTTGCCATCAGAACCCGAAGACCGAGGGCGTCCTCGCCGCGATCAACTTCTCCAGAAAAAAGGGGAGACCAATACGAGGACGGTCATCACCTCCAGGCGTCCCATTATCATCAGCACAGATAAGATAGCCAGCGCAGGATCAGACATCGTGGAGAAATTTCCCGCTGGTCCGACGACAGGCCCCACACCCGGCCCAACATTGGACAGCGCCGTGATGACCGAAGAGGCCGCGGTCATGAAGTCATATCCGAGCGCTCCGAGCGCCAATGTACCGAAGGCCCAAAGCGCGATAAACACGGCAAAGAAAAGGAACACTGCTCGTTGCAGTTCTGGATCCACAGTCGCTCCTCCGTACCGCACAGGTGTGACACTGTTCGGGTAAAGGATTTGCGTGATCAAGGGCCTGACTGCGCCCAATAGAATGACGAACCTGTAGGCTTTAATCCCGCCTGCGGTCGAGCCGGAACACCCGCCGGCAAATGTCGCGAAAAATGCCAGGCCGACGGCGAAGGGACCCCATAAGGTATAATCTTCGCTAGCATATCCCGATGTCGACAGAATCGATGCCAGATTGAAGAAGGAATGGGATAAGGCGATTTCAAACGGCACGCCGTTGTAAACCCGATGATAGGCCGCCAGCGCCATTGCCATGACCGCGAGGTAGCCAAGAAACACTAGGATTTGTGGATCCCTCAAGGCCGTTGTGCTGCGTTTGACCACAAAGAGGATCAGCACGGAAAATGGCATGCTGCACAGGGTCATGAAGAAGGTCGATGCCCACAGAAGTGGCACGCTGTCATAGTGCCCAAACGAGGCATCATGCGTCGAAAACCCACCGGTCGCGACTGTCGTCATTGCGTGGTTCAACGCATCAAACTGCGTCATCCCGAATTGATGGTAGGCAACAGAGCACGCCAAAGTGATCACTACATAGATCACCACGAACGCCCGCATGAACGTTGCAATCCTTGCAAAGACCTTCTCGTTCGTATCGGACGATTCCATCCGCAGAAATGATATTCCACCCACTCGCAAGAAGGGCATTACGAAGAGGCCAAGCGCGACAATGCCAATCCCGCCGAACCACTGCAGCATCGACCGCCAGAGAAGCACGCCAGGCGCGGCATGGTCCAACCCTACCATGATCGTCGAACCGGTCGTTGTGACGGCGGATACGGATTCGAAAACCGCTTGCATCAGGTTGAGATCTTTTGACGACAGCCATAGAGGAACGGCGCCGACGAGCGAGAAGACCACCCAAAGCAGATTCACCAGCAGAAAACCCATTTTTCGATTGAGCTGCGGCGGCACATCCCGGGTCGCCAAGGCAGCAGCACCGAAGAAGACGCCACAAAAGGCGCTAGCGCGTGCAAAGACGATCCAGTCTCGGTGATCGCTGTAAAAGTCTGCAAACGCCGGGACCAGCATTGCGCAGGACAAATAGAACCCAAATATCGCAGATATATGGACTGCTGACCTATAGGCTTGCGGTGACATGACTACTCTTCGACCAGAAGTGATGAATGGGGCGCGTTTGGATCAACCGAGCGCTGGGAAAGCACCGCCTGCACGACAAATCATGAGTAGGAATTTCGGGCCGATCATCAATTCTCCTCGCCTTGGTTCCCGCCAATGTTCGGTCAGCCTCTCACCCATTCCAGTTGTTCCATTCCAGTTGTTCAATGACTCGGACGGCGTCGTCAATTCCGCCCTCGTCGCGCATTTGAGAGCTCAGCTGACGGACCTTCTCCCGCACAAAAGGGGTGTCCATCGTGTGCATTAAAACCGCGATCCCCTCAACCGACAGGCGCTTCACCTTAACAGGAGGGGGCCCGGCGCCAAGATCGTGAACGCGCCTTGCCCAAAAATGCCCCTCGCTAAAGACTGGACAGATCGCGCTTGGCTTGCCGGCGCGCAGCGCCGCGGCTGTAGTTGCGGCTCCCCCATGATGAAAGATCATATCGGCCCTTGTGAAAACCTGGTCCAGCGGCATGTCAGCAACGGCCAGCACTTCGGATGATCGCAAGATACCAACCGGTCCGCCTGCCGTTGCAAGGAGCACCCGCTTGCCAACCATCCTCGCCGCCCTCACCGCCGTGAAAGCAAAGTCGTGAACGAGCCCCTCGGGCATGCCGGCGAGCGCCACGTAGACCGGCGGCGGGCCGCTCGTCAGGAATGCTGCCAGTTCAGCAGAGAGCCTGCGTTCAGGTTCCTCAAGCCACCACGCGCCGGTGACATGGATGTGCCGGCCCCAATCTCTGGGAACAGGCACCAGATGCCGGCTATAGGCGTAGAGCTTGCGATCGGGAGCGTGACGCAAGCGTGGACGCTCTGGCAGTCCGAGCGTTTTTCGCCTCCATTTCAGGATCGGTTTGCGAAACAGACGCGTGAAGTGCTGCTCGGCTACCGTGTGGCTCAACCTGTTGAGAGGACCAAGCGTTCGAAAAGGCACTTTCGGTGTCGGAAAGGCCGATGTTGGGGTAAGGATAGGAAGAGGCGACGACATGATCGAACGACAGCCGACACGCTCCGCCATATGAGGCGATGCTATCGACTTCGGGTGGTAGACCATCAGGTCGGGCCAAAAGGTATGGGCCGCACGCCACTCACTCTGAAGCAGATCGTCAGTGATCGCATGAATGCGATGCGCAACACGGTCATTTGCCAAGCTCCCGGCGGCCAGTGCGCGCCGGCCTTCGTGCGTCTCGGAAAGTGCCAGCAGATCGTCTGGCAACGGCTCATAAAGCACCCCATGTCGCAATGCCACCTGGGTAAAGCGGCGCGGTCCGGCTAGCTGGACTGAATAACCATTGAGCTGCAACCTCCTGGCCAGTGCGATGTAGGGTTCATCGTCGTAGCGCGCTCCATAAACGTGAATAC
>NZ_JAEPRP010000296.1:1071-4717 GCF_016652895.1 Ensifer sp. SSB1 | reverse complement strand
GTGGGGGAGCATGTCCGGACCTTTCGGGGGCTAATTCAGAAGGGGACGGGCAGCTTTACGTTCAGGGTTATGTGAACATTGGGGCGAGTGGCCATCTGCTAATTGGCGATGCCCGCTATCAGTCAGACGGTAACATCTATATGCCGATTTATGGCGACTGGCTGAGCAATGTGCTGAACAGCAAGATCACGTCGAGTGGGCGCGCGCATCCGCGTAGGTCCGATGGTGTCGATCTGAATTTCAACTGGTCCGGTCAAGGTGGTCAACCTTCGTGGCTTTGGGGCGGTAACGACGGTACGAACATGTACGTCTACAATCCGTCGAACTTCAACGTCAGCTATGCGGCTAACGCCGGCAACGCGCTCGGTCATGGTCAAGGGTGGCAAAACGTTACTGGTTCACGCGCTATTAATTCGTCCTATCAGAATACAACCGGTCGCCCGATCGCAGTAACGACCTATATCGTTGCGAGCGGTGGCGTTGACGTCAATCTCGTTGTCTCGTCTGACAACTCGACATGGGCAATCGTTTCATCTGGTATCTACGATGCGACAAGCGGTGGCCCATCCAGGAACATGGGAAATGGTGGTTTTACCATCATCCCGTCCGGTTGGTACTACAAGGTATTGACGAATGGTGGTGCTTCGGTGGTCAACTGGCAGGAGTTGAGGACTTGACATTGGAAAAAGGATTCTTTCACCCCGGCCTTGGATACTGGCAAGCGATCGATGATGTTCCCACTGAAATTCTGACCGGATATCCCTATGGAACGATCGAAGTACCATTGAGGCCTTCCGCAGAGCATCGCTACGTCGATGGCGCGTGGGTACACGTCCCGCAACCCGTGCCTACGCCCGAAGAATTACGGGAGCGGATGCCTGTCCTGACGGCGCGTCAGCTCAGGCTTGGTCTAGTGGCTGAGGGCAGATTTTTGGTTCAGGTCGATGCGGCGATCAATGTCATGCCCGAGGGCGCCGAAAAGGAAGCTGTCAAGATTGAATGGGAATATGCGACCTCGTTCAGGCGCAAACACCCGTTGATCGCCACGATAGGGACCGCGCTCGGTCTATCAGATGCCCAGATCGATAATCTGTGGCTTGCTGCTGCCGATCTCTAGGCACTCTCCACAATTCAGGTGAACTATGAATCACTCGGTATTTTTTGCCGCTCTCCGGCGACGGGGTAGCGCGGCATTCGGCATTTCTCTGTCTGCTCAGCAGATGAGGGGCATCGAGGCGATCCTCGATGAAGCCCGTGGTCGCGGTGTCGGCCTCTGCCACCTCGCTGCAATACTCGCGACCGTCTATCACGAAACTGGCGGCTCCATGCAGCCGGTCGAAGAAAACCTCAACTACTCCGCCGAGCGGCTCACCCAGGTTTGGCCCGCACGATTCCCGACGCTTGCAAGTGCAGAGCCCTTTGCCGGCAATCCGCGCAAGCTTGCGAACCGGGTCTATGGCGGTCGGCTCGGGAATGTCGCGGCGGACGATGGGTGGCGTTTCCGCGGGCGCGGGCTGGCGCAGATTACCGGCAAGGCGAACTATGCGAAGTTCGGCCTTGCGGCTGCGCCGGAGCAGGCGAGCGAGATGGCGACTGCGGTGCGCATCCTGTTCGATGGCATGACGGAGGGTTTTTTTACCGGGAAGCGGCTTGCCGACTTCGACACGGACGAAAGCCTTTCCGGGGCGGCAATCGGCTATCGGTATGCGGCGTCACGCGCGATCGTCAATGCGGATGTCAGGCAGATTGGCCCAAAGATCGAGGCTTATGGCCGAGCGTTCGAGGCAGCGTTGCGAGAAGCCGGATATTGCCGGACCGGCCAACCAAAGGCGGCGTCGGCGGAGCCCGGCGTCGTCGTTGCGCTACGGCCGGGAAAGTCGGGACCCGCGGAGAAGGGCGAAGGGGACAGCGATGCGGCTAGGTCTATCGGCAGCACGTTCGAACGCCTTGTTGCAGCGGTTATCGCTGTTTTCGCGAGGTGGGCGAAATGAGCGCGGTGATGATCCGCATCGTGTTGCGCTATGGCGCCGGCTTGCTTGTGGCCAAAGGCTTGCTGGCGCCTGAAACCGGTCCCGCGCTTGCGGATGATCCGGATGTCCAGATGCTGCTGGAGGTTGGCGTCGGCCTGGCTGCCGGGGTTCTATCCGAAACCTGGTATGTGCTCGCGCGCCGTCTTGGCTGGGCCAGGTGATGCTGTCCTGGCCGAAATTGTTGGCCTGCGGTTTGGTGCTCGCCGGCCTCGTCTGGCTCGTCCACGAAATCCGGGCCGACGGTGCCCGTTCCATCGCCAATGCTATCGAAAGGCAGAACAATGACGCTCAGAGCCGCGCTCGCGAAAAGCGCCTTGATTACGATTCCTGCCTTGATGCAGGCGGGCTGTGGAACTTCACAACCGGCCAGTGTTCCGGGTCTCAGGGGCGTGGTCGGAACTGATCTCATCGGCGCGCGCGGTGCGACTGCTGTCGATCAACGCCGGATCGATCGTACGGCCGTTGGCCTGTGCGCTGCGGAAATATGGACACGGGCGGAATGCGCCCGGCATGGGGAGCGTGCCGATGTCGGCAGTTGAAATCGATGTTGCCGTTCACCGCCAGCTCGGTGAACTGGTTGCAGGTATGCGCGGCCTGCAGGAATCGATCCGCCGGATCGAGGAGGGGAGCCGCCGGGCCGAGGACAAGTACGCGGCCATTCATGGCAGCGTGCATCTGCGCATGGAGCAGTTGATCGACCGTGTGGGTGAGATCGAAGCGTGCGTCTCGGCGATCGGTGGGGACGTTGCGGAGATGAAACCGGTGACCGATGATGTCAGACGCTGGAAGCTGATGGGGATCGGCGCATTGGGCGTCACCGGCATTGCAGCGATGGCGCTGGGCGTCAGCTTCGCCGAAGCGATCCGCCGTGTGGTCTTTGTCATCGTCGGCAAGGGGTGACGGGCAGCGCCCGTGAGCGGAGGCGTCGAATATCTTGAGCTGACCGAAATGCCGGTTACGTTCCAACGCAGTTCAGATCTAGCTTGACCGACAGCCCAAGGAAGATCGCGCCAAACCACCGAATTCAATGTAAGCCGCGCGCCCCAACGGGCGCGCGGCGGTTTTTGCGTTTTCTAGCCCTCGAGTGGCACCAAGATGGCAATGCTTGGACTGTTGTCGGCTGGCGGCTTAGATCGCCTGGAAGTGTGCCGCTGGCGGCGTCTTCGGGCGGCCCCAAACGAACGCGTCTTGCCGCCGCGGCTCAGTCGACGGAGCCATGATCCTGTGGCGCACTAAGCCGGCGCCGCATTCGGCGCTCCGGCGGCCATACGCCGGGCACCATCCGATACCGAGAAGCGGAGGCGATATTCCTTCGGCGAAAGGCCGAGGATCTTGCGGAAGATCTTTCGGTAGGCGTTGGTGTCGTCGTAGCCGCTCTGCCAGGCGACCTGCTCGATCGAGAGATGCGAACGCTCCAGCAGATCGCGCGACTTGGCGATCCGCAGCCGCTGGCAATATTCGGTCGGGTTGAAGCCCGTGGCCTTCTGGAAGCGACGCAGGAAGGTGCGGTCGCCGAGCCCCGCGCGCTCGGCCATCATCTGCAGCGTCACGCCCTTGGTGTTGGCGCCGTGTAGCCAATGCTGAATTTTCAGGATGATGCTGTCGCCGTGATCGAG
>NZ_JAEPRP010000296.1:0-1061 GCF_016652895.1 Ensifer sp. SSB1 | reverse complement strand
GACGCTGTAATAGCTCTGCTCCCGCGCGCCGGGGTCGATGATCATGTACCGCGCAGTTGCCAGCATGACGTCGGTTCCGAGGAGCCGGTCGACGAGTTTCAGGCCGAGGTCGATCCAGGCCATCATCCCGCCGGCGGTGATGATGTCGCCCTCGTCGATCAGCAACCTGTCGGTGTCGACGCGGATATCGGCGTAGCGGTCGGCGATCAAGTCCTGGTGCGACCAGTGGGTGGTGATGGTGCGGCCCGCGGCAAGGCCGGACTCGGCCAAAAGATAGGCGCCGCCGCAGACCGAGCAGATGGTCGTGCCGCGTTGGTGTTGCTCGCGCACGAAGCCGGGCAGGGCGCCGATGCGTTCGCCGACCGGCAGATCCGCAAGTGTCGGCGGAAGGATCAGCGCCATCAGGCCCAAGGACGGGCCTTCGTGGGTATCGCGCGACTTTGCCACTGTGCCATCTTCCTGAAGCTTCCAATGGCTGATGCGGATCTGGGGAGCGTCTCCCCCGCTTTGCTCGACCGACTGCATGCTCGCCACCTGGAACATGTCGGTCAGCCCGTGGATCGCCGACATCAGTGCGCGCGGGTAGACGACGATACCGATCTCCGCCGGTTCGCTGGTCGATCGTTTTGTCACTTCTGCCCCCATCGTTGTCAGCTTTGCCGGTCGAGAGGTTATGCCCGCCGATTTATCAATTCAACCATCGCTTCCACGGGATGGAAGCCTGGCAACAGAGATCAAAGAGGTGAGGACAATGACGCAGGCAAGAGCAGTTTCCGCAAGCATTTCCAATGGCCTTTCGCGCCGCACGGTTCTGTCGGCCGCCTTTGGCGCCGCGGCCACCGCTGCCGCGGCCACCGCTGCCGCGGTCAACGCCATGAACACGCCGGCCAAGGCCGCATCGACCACCGCATCAACCGCCGGCGCGTCCGGCACCGAGGGAGCAAACACCATGGGCAGCCGCATCATCACCCGCGATGGCGTCGAGATCTATTACAAGGACTGGGGCCCGAAGGATGGCCCGGTCGTCGTGCTCAGCCACGGCTGGCCGCTGTCGTCGGACA
>NZ_JAEPRP010000295.1:0-4855 GCF_016652895.1 Ensifer sp. SSB1 | reverse complement strand
TACGGCGGCGCCTGTGTTCGACACGCTCGGCGATCTGACCGCCGTGCTCGACATCTCCCAGCTCCGTTCACCCACCGCCAAGACGAGCCAGCAACTGGCCCTGCATCTGGTATCCGCCACTGCGCGGCGGATCGAGCTTGCCAACCTCATGACCCGCACCCGCAACGACTGGGTCCTGCGGCTTGCGCGCTCCCCGGAATTCCTTGACGTCGACCCGGACGCCGCCATCGCCCTTGATGGCAGCGGACGCATCACCGGCATGACCCACGGCGGCTTCGGCGCGCTCGCTCGCTCGATGAACATCCGCGGCCTCAGAACACGCGATTTCCTGGGCCTTCCGGTCTCCGAGGTCTTCGATATCGACGTGGACGACCTGCCAAACTTCATGCGCGGCCGGCCGAACGGCGAGCGCCTGCTCCGAGCCAAAAGTGGGCTGGTCCTTTTCGCCAGTGCCATCGCACCCGTTGTCAGCCACCGCCCGCCCGCCGTGCCCGAACCGCGCCTCCCCCGGGCCCTGCGTGATCTCAGCCAGGGCGACGCCGCAATGGAGCGGGTTCAGACCCGTGCGGCGAAACTGGCCACCCGCCGCATTCCCATTCTCATTCAAGGGGAAACGGGCAGCGGCAAGGAATATCTTGCTCGCGCGATCCATGACAGTTGCGGCGACAACGGCAATTTCGTCGCCGTCAATTGCGCGGCAATTCCCGAGAACCTCATCGAATCCGAACTGTTCGGTTACGCGCCCGGGGCATTCACCGGCGCCAGCCAGAAGGGTAAGCGCGGCCTGATAGAGGATGCCGACGGCGGAACACTGTTCCTCGACGAGATCGGCGACATGCCGCTCGCGCTGCAAGGCCGGCTGTTGCGCGTGCTCTCGGAAAACGAAATCCAGCCGGTCGGCGCGCTGAAAGCCCGCCCGATCCGCCTGCGCGTCGTATCCGCCTCCCACCGCGATCTGGCGGAGCTGGTGAAGGAAGGCCGTTTCCGTGAAGACCTTTATTACCGCCTGAACGCCGCAACGCTCTCACTCCCCGCTTTGCGAGAGCGTCAGGATCTCGGCTGGCTGATCGACCAATTGCTCCTTCGCGTCGAGAAGGAAAACAACGAGTCCTACCGCGTCGACAAGGGCGCCCGGGCAGTCTTGCTCGCGCATGAATGGCCAGGAAATCTGCGCGAGCTTTCCAACGCTCTGCGGGTGGCTGCCGCCCTTTCCGAGAATGGCCTCATCGATACCGAGTGCCTGCCGGAACATCTTTTCTCCGCCGCCGTCCGCTCACTGCCGGGCGAGGATGATGCGCTGCGTCAGGCGCTCAGAGACTGCGGCGACAACGTCTCGGCACTTGCGAGAAAGCTCGGCGTCAACCGTTCCACCATCCACCGTCGCCTGAAGCGTCTCAACTGACGCAACGCCTGCAACACCTGTTGCGCAGCGACTGTTGCATTCCCCGAGATTTTAACTCGCTTCCATTCTCAAGCCATTGATATCACGTTCAAAATAGACAGGTCCGCGATCTGGCATGCGACTTGCTCCCTCTCCTGTGCAAGAACAACAGGAGGAAACACAATGAAAGCTCTGCGCTTTCACGCTGCCAAGGATCTACGCATTGACGATGTCGAGCCCCCGCCTGCGCCCGGGCCCGGCGAGGTGTTGGTGGAGAATCGTTTCTGCGGCATCTGCGGGACCGATCTGCACGAATACGCCTACGGCCCGATCTTCATCCCCAAGGAGCCGCATCCCTTTACGGCTGCTCATGGACCGCAGATCCTCGGCCATGAATTCGGCGGCGTCGTGAAGGCAATCGGCGAAGGGGTTAGCCATGTGAAGCCGGGCGACCGCGTCTCGATCCAGCCGCTGATCATGCCGCGGCGCGGCGACTATTATGCCGATCGCGGTCTGTTTCACCTGAGCGCCAACCTCGCCCTTGCGGGCCTCTCCTGGCACTCCGGGGGGATGGCGGAAGCGGCCCTTCTCAACGACTACAATGTCCAGCCCATTCCCGATGCGCTGTCCGACGAGGAGGCCGCTCTGATCGAGCCGACCGCGGTCGCCGTATATGCATGCGATCGCGGCGGCGTCACCGCCGGCAACAGCGTGCTGGTCACGGGCGCGGGACCGATCGGCATTCTCGTCGCCATGGCAGCGCGGGCCGCCGGCGCATCGAAGATCTTTCTCTCCGATATCAACGAGACGCGACTTTCCTTGGCGAAGGAAGCACTCGGCGAGGTCCGCACCATCAATCCGAAGATGGAAAAGGTCAGCGATGTTGTCCAGGCCGAAACCGAGGGCGGCGTCGGTTGCGACGTCGCCATCGAGTGCGTCGGCAACGAACATGCGCTCAAGAACTGCGCGAGCGCCGTGCGCAAGCAGGGCGTCGTCGTGCAGACCGGCCTTCATCCCGGTGAGAACCCGCTGAACTGGTTCGACGTGACCTTCAAGGACATCGATATTCGCGGTTCGTGGGCCTACCCGACCCACTACTGGCCGCGCGTGGCGCGCCTGATCGCCAGCGGCCAGATACCGGCTCGTCGCATCGTCACGAAATATGTCTCGCTCAGCGAGGCCGTTTCGGCGGGGTTCGACCAGTTGCTCGATCCCGCCGGCACCCATCTGAAAATAATGATCGACCTCAAGCGTTAGGCCGGTCCGCATTGCGGGACGGTTGAGGAGCCGTCCCGTTTTTCATCACAGAGCAGGAGGATAAAGGATGCTCGATAAGACCCCCACCACCCGCGTTCAGGCACAGCTTGATGCCCTTGGCGCTGCACTCGAAACCGGCCGTATCGACGATGCGGTCAATCTCTTTGCCGAGGAGTGCTACTGGCGCGACCTCGTTGCCTTCACCTGGAACCTCAAGACTGTCGAAGGCCGGGATCAGGTGCGCGACATGCTTCAGGCACAGCTTGCCTCCGCAAAGCCCTCCAACTGGCGCGTCGCCGCCGGCGAAGAAGCAACCGAGGCGGATGGCGTACTTGAAAGCTGGATCTCGTTCGAGACGGCAACCGGACGCGGCTACGGCCTCGTGCGCATCAAGAATGGTCTGATCTGGACGCTGCTGACGGCACTGGCCGAACTCAAGGGCCACGAGGAAAAATCCGGCTTTACCCGCCCACTTGGTGCAAAACACGGCCAGAATGTCGGCGCGAAAACCTGGAAGGAGGAGCGCGAACACGAGGAGCGCACTCTCGGCTATGAGAAGCAACCCTATGTCGTGATCATCGGTGGCGGACAGGGTGGCATTGCGCTCGGCGCCCGGCTTCGCCAACTCGGCGTTCCCACCATCATCCTCGAAAAGAACGACCGGCCAGGCGACAGCTGGCGCAAGCGCTACAAGTCGCTCTGCCTGCATGACCCCGTCTGGTACGACCATCTGCCCTACATCGACTTCCCAAAGAACTGGCCGGTCTTTGCGCCGAAGGACAAGATCGGCGACTGGCTGGAATTCTACACCAAGGTGATGGAGCTGAACTACTGGACACGCTCCACCGCCAAATCGGCAAGATGGGACGAAGCCGCGAAGGAATGGACTATCGTCGTCGACCGCGACGGTGAGGAAGTGGTGTTGCGGCCGAAGCAACTCGTCTTTGCGACAGGCATGTCCGGCAAGGCAAACATTCCGAATTTCAAGGGCCGTGCGCGCTTTGAGGGTGACCAGCATCATTCCTCGCAGCATCCGGGGCCTGATGGCTGCAAGGGCAAGAAGGTCGTCGTGATCGGCTCGAACAATTCGGCCCATGACATCTGCGCAGCACTTTACGAAGCGGGTGTCGACGTCACGATGATCCAGCGCTCGACGACCCATATCGTGAAGTCCGACACGCTGATGGATATCGGCCTCGGCGGGCTCTATTCCGAGCAGGCGCTGGCAAATGGCGTGACGACCGGCAAGGCAGACCTCATCTTCGCCTCGCTTCCCTACCGAATCATGCACGAGTTCCAGATTCCGCTTTACGACAAGATGCGCGAGCGCGACGCCGATTTCTACGCGGCGCTGGAGAAGGCCGGCTTCCAGCTGGATTGGGGCGCGGATGGCTCCGGTCTCTTCATGAAGTACCTGCGCCGCGGGTCCGGATACTACATCGATATCGGCGCGTCGCAGCTGATCATCGATGGCAAGGTGAAGCTTGCCGCTGGACAGGTGGAAGAGATCACCGAAACCTCCATAAAACTCTCTGGCGGCAAGGAGATTCCCGCTGACGTCATCGTCTATGCGACGGGCTACGGCTCGATGAACGGCTGGGTCGCCGATCTCATCGACCAGGAGACTGCCGACAAGGTCGGAAAGGTCTGGGGGCTCGGCTCCGATACGCCGAAGGATCCCGGCCCCTGGGAGGGCGAGCAACGCAACATGTGGAAGCCGACGCAACAGGATGCCCTGTGGTTCCACGGCGGCAACCTCCACCAGTCGCGCCATTATTCGCAGTATCTCTCACTGCAATTGAAGGCACGAATGGAGGGCATTGAGACGCCGGTCTATGGCCTGCAGAGCGTTCATCACAAACGCTGACGAAACGACGAGAGGGCGGCTTGTCCGCCCTCTCTCACCATGCCGAGCCTAGCGGGCGTTGTTGCGAACGGGCGATGGCCGAGTGCGCCGATGGCCCGAGACTTCGGCACCCGCCTCGGGTGACAGTGCGAGAAGGCGCAGCGCCGAAACGAAGCCAATGGCAGCGATAACGAGGAAGGCCGCGCGGATATCCGCAAGCATGCCGGCATCGCCGCCTCCACCACTCAGATAGGATGCAAAGCGAATGACGGCCGCAGCAACAGCGATGCCAAGCAGTTGCGAAAGCTGCTGCAGCATCGCCGAAATGGTCGTCGCCGCGCTTCGTTGGGCGGGCGTCACGTCCGCAAAGG
>NZ_JAEPRP010000294.1:0-4902 GCF_016652895.1 Ensifer sp. SSB1 | reverse complement strand
TCGCGAAAGGCCGTCTTGCCGAACCGGGCTTCGGCATCAGCTGCGACGCCCGCCAGTTCCCCGATCGTTTCGAGTTGCGCCGGATCAAGCGTCAACGGCACAAGGCCCGGCCGCGTTTCGACCATGGCCAGACCGAACTGCTCGGCGATCCGGTAGGCGAGCCCGGTCGCACCCATCTTCGGGATCGACTTGCCGCCGCTGGCGATGACGAGCGACTGCGCATCGATCGGCCCCTCATCGGTCATGATCCGGAAGCCCGCACCGTGACGCTCGACGCTCTCGATCGAGGTTTCCAGCCGCAGTTCGGCATGGACCTCGCGCATTTCGGAAAGCAGCATCTTGATGATGTCCTTGGCCGAATGGTCGCAGAAGAGCTGGCCGAGCGTCTTTTCGTGCCAGGCGATGCCGTGCTTTTCGATCAGTGCGAGAAAATCGCGCGGGGTGTAACGCGCCAGCGCCGACTTGCAGAAATGCGGGTTGGCCGACAGGAAGTTCTTCGGCCCCGCATGGATATTGGTGAAGTTGCAGCGGCCGCCGCCGGAAATGCGGATCTTCTCGCCCGGCGCCTTGGCATGATCGAGCACAGCCACACGGCGCCCACGCTTACCCGCCTCAATGGCGCACATCATGCCCGCGGCACCGGCGCCGATGATGACCACATCCTTCTTGTCAGCCACGAAACACCCCAGCTCTTTTGTCCTTCCTTCCCGGTGGCGGAGACGAAAGTCAATGACGAAGCCCATCTAGCCAATTGCCAATCTACGGTTATGATGCGTCATCCGAAGCCAAAACCGGTGATTTATGCCCTCGAAGAGAAGTGCCGCCCAACAAACAACGAAAACCAGCAAATCCTCGAAAATCCCCCCCGCCCTGCATTCCCTCCGCGGCGTGAGCACCTGGAAGGAAGCCACGGACTGGCTCAAGATCCGCGGCATCGAAGACATCGAATGCATCACGCCAGACCTTGCCGGCGTTCCGCGCGGCAAGATGATGCCGACCTCGAAATTCACGTCCAACACGTCGCTAGCTCTGCCTTCGGCCGTCTACCGCCACACGATTTCGGGCGAATACCCTGATGAAACCGGGCAGTTCCGCTACGATTCCCGTGACAGCGACATCAAGCTCGTGCCCGACCTCTCGACCCTTTCGGTCGTGCCCTGGGAAACCGATCCGACGGCGCAGGTGATCTGCGACATCGTCGGTTCGCAGGGCGAACAGATCAGCTACACTCCGCGCAACGTTTTGAAACGCGTGGTCGAGCTTTATCGCCAGAAGGGCTGGAAGCCGGTGGTGGCACCGGAAATCGAGTTCTATCTCGTCGCCCAGAACGACGACCCGGACTACCCGCTGCATCCGCCAAAGGGCCGTTCCGGCCGCTCCATCCTTGGCGGTCAGGGCTATTCGATCGCCGGCATCAACGAGTTCGACGAACTGATCGACGACATCTACCACTTCTCCGAGAAGCAGGGGCTGGAGATCGACACGCTGATCCACGAGGAGGGTCCGGCCCAGCTTGAGATCAACCTTCGCCACGGCGACCCGATCGAGCTTGCCGACCAGGTCTTCCTGTTCAAGCGGACGATCCGCGAGGCGGCGCTGAAACACGGCATCTATGCCACCTTCATGGCAAAGCCGATGCAGGGCCAGCCGGGTTCGGCGATGCACATCCACCAGTCGGTGGTCGAGATCAACACAGGCCGCAACCTGTTCTCGAACCCTGACGGCTCGGCATCGAAGGAGTTCTTCCACTTCATCGGCGGGATGCAGCACTACGTGCCGCGCACGCTCGTGATGATGGCCCCCTATGTGAACTCCTATCGCCGGCTCACGCCCGACATGTCGGCGCCGGTGAATACCGCCTGGGGCTACGATAACCGCACCACGGCGTTCCGCATTCCGGTATCGGAGCCGATCGCCCGGCGTATCGAGAACCGGCTGCCGAGCTCGGACGCAAATCCCTATCTGGCGCTCGCGGCCTCACTTGCCTGCGGCTATCTCGGCATCATCGAGCAGCGGGAGCCGACGGCACCGACCGAGGATACGGCGAACGAGGGCGAGATCCTCCTGCCCCGTGGCCTGCTCGAGGCCGTATCGCTCCTGGAATCGGCGCCGTCGCTCGCCGAAGTGCTGAGCCCGGAGTTCATCGCCATCTATGCCGGCGTCAAACGTGGCGAGTTCGAGACCTTCATGCAGGTCATCAGTCCCTGGGAACGCGAATTCCTGCTTCTCAACGTCTGACCTCAGAGGTTTCCCATGCCCTGGCAAAGCCCGATCTCGCCCGGTTACTCCTGGTATGAGGCAACGGTTCCGGATCGACCGGAATATCCCGCCATGCCGGGATCGCGGAAAGCCAATGTCGCGATCATCGGCGGCGGCTATACGGGGCTACAGGCTGCCTGGAACCTGGCACGGCAGGGCGTCGACGTTACCTTGATCGACGCCTGCCGCTTCGGCGACGGTGCCTCTGGCCGCAATGGCGGCCAGTTCGGCACCGGGCAACGCGCCTGGGCGGACGAGACGGAAGAAAGCCTCGGCCACGAACGGGCGCAGGCGCTTTTCGACATGGCCGAGAATGCCAAGCGCTACGTGCTCGATTTCGCCAGCGCGCACCAGATCGACATCGAGTTCGTGCCGGGCCAACTCTCGGTCGGCCACAAGAAAAGCCTCGAAAAAGACTATCGCGACCATGCGGAAGCAATGGCGGCACGCTTCGGCTATCCGCATCTTTCCTTCATGGATCGCGAGGAAACCGCGAGCCGACTCGGGTCCAGCCACTACCATTTCGGCATCCGCGATGCCGGTACCGGCCATATCCACCCGATGAAACTTTTGGTGGGCCTTGCAAGACAGGCGGCGCTCGCCGGCGCCAATCTTTTCGAGCAGACGAAGGCCCTGAAGATTGACCGCCAGAGCGGCGCAATCGTGATCACCACCGATCGCGGCACGATTATTGCCGACCGGGTGCTCGTCGCCTGCAACGCCTATATTGGCAATCTGGAGCCGGTAAGTGCCAGCCACGTCATGCCGATCCGCTCCTTCATCGGCGCAACGAAAGCTCTTGGCGACTATCCGAACGTCATACCCGGCGGCGAATCGGTCGACGATTCGCGCTTCGTCGTACGATACTTCCGCAAATCACGGGATGGGCGGCTGCTCTTCGGCGGACGCGAGGCCTATACCGCCGACAACCCGCTCGATATCTCGAGCCACATCCGCCGGCAGATCAGCGAGATCTATCCGGAGCTTGCCAATATCGATATCACCCATGCCTGGGGCGGCTCCGTCGGCATCACCATGCCGCGCACTCCCTTCTGTCGCGAGGTCATGCCCGGCGTCACCTCGATCGGCGGCTATTCCGGCCACGGCGTGATGCTCTCCAACTATTGCGGCAAGCTCTATGCCGATCTGGCGCTCGGCAAGGACACCGAGCTCGACCTGCTGAAAGCCCTGAAAATCCCGGCTTTCCCGGGCGGCACGCGGTTCCGCTCCGCCCTTCTCTTCTTCGCGCTTAGCTGGTACGCATTACGCGACAGGTTCTGAAAAACGCTTGCGGCTGCATTTTATTGCGCCGCACTTTAGATCACGATGGTTTTGGGTCGGCTCGACCCAAAATCATAAACGTGATCGATAGTTAGAAGATAGTGCGGGATGCGGGCGGAAAACCGCGCGCACTTTTCCTCATCCCGCACTAGCGCCTTTAAATCGATTAGATTATATGTGCCCCTGACCTGAACAGATCGAGATATCCCATGAGCAGCCAGATCATCCCCGTCGAACCATTTGACTATGTGGTGTTCGGGGGCACCGGCGATCTTGCGGAGCGCAAGCTGTTGCCGGCGCTCTATCACCGCCAGTTGGAAGGCCAGATCACCGAGCCGACGCGCATCATCGGCGCCTCGCGCGCGGCACTCAGCCATGAGGACTATCGCAAGTTTGCCGTCGATGCACTGAAGGAGCATCTGAAGGCAGACGAATACAAGGAAGAGGAAGTCGCGAAGTTCGCCGCACGCCTGTTCTACGTATCGGTCGACGCTAAGTCGGATCAGGGCTGGGACGCACTGAAGAAGATCCTCGAAGAAGGCAAGGAGCGCATCCGCGCCTTCTACCTCGCGGTCGGCCCGGCAATCTTCGGCGACATTTCCGAACGCATCCGCGATCACAAGCTGATCACCAAGAACACCCGCATCGTCGTCGAAAAGCCGATCGGCCGCGACCTCGCCTCGGCGACCGAGCTCAACGACACGATCGGCAAGGTCTTCCGCGAAGAGCAGATCTTCCGCATCGACCACTATCTCGGCAAGGAGACGGTGCAGAACCTGATGGCGCTGCGCTTCGCCAATGCACTTTACGAGCCGCTGTGGAATTCCGCCCATATCGACCACGTGCAGATCACCGTGTCGGAAGCCGTCGGCCTCGAAAACCGTGCCGGCTACTATGACAAGGCCGGTGCGCTGCGCGACATGGTGCAGAACCACATCCTGCAGCTCGTCTGCTTCGTCGCCATGGAAGCGCCGACGTCCATGGACGCCGAAGCGGTTCGCGACGAGAAGCTCAAGGTTCTGCGCGCGCTGAAGCCGATCACCTCTTCCAACGTCGAGCAGGTGACGGTGCGCGGGCAATATCGGGCCGGCGCCTCGGCTGGCGGTCCGGTCAAGGGCTACCTCGAAGAACTCGAAGGCGGCGTCTCGAACACCGAGACTTTTGTGGCGATCAAGGCTGAGGTCAGCAACTGGCGCTGGGCCGGCGTGCCCTTCTACATTCGCACCGGCAAGCGCCTTGCCGGCCGCATGTCGGAAATCGTCATCACCTTCAAGCAGATTCCGCATTCGATCTTCGACAACAATGCCGGCCGCATTTCGGCCAACCAGCTGGTTATCCGGCTGCAGCCGAACGAAGGCGTCA
>NZ_JAEPRP010000027.1:32012-51999 GCF_016652895.1 Ensifer sp. SSB1 | reverse complement strand
TGGGGCGCAGAGACGGCTGGAGATCGCCCGCGCGCTGGCGCTGAAGCCGCGTTATTTGCTGCTCGACGAGCCTGCCGCCGGCATGAACCCGGCCGAGACCGAGGAACTGATGCATGTGCTCGATCGCATCCGCACGAAGTATCGCCTCGGCCTGCTCGTGGTCGAGCACGACCTGAAGCTGATCATGCGGCTCTGCGACGTCGTCGTCGTGCTCAACAAGGGCCAGCAGATCGCCATCGGCACGCCGGCGGAAATCCAGGCCAACCAGACGGTCATCGAGGCCTATATTGGCCGCCGCCGCTCATCGGCGCAGGCGCGAAGCGGCGAGGGGGAAGTCTCCAGCCTGCCGTCCGGCGCGCCGGGCCTGCACAATCCAGCATAATCAAGAGAGGGAACTTTTCAGATGAAGAAGTACGTAACGGCCCTGTGCCTCACCCCCATGCTCGGCGGCCTCGCGCTGTCGGCTCTGCCGGCGCTTGCGGAAGACCTGGTGATCGGGCTTGCGACCGCGCAGACCGGTGGTCTTGCGCCTTACGACCAGCCGTCGCTGAAGGGCCTGGAGATGGCTGTCGAGGAAATCAACGCGGCCGGCGGTGCTGCCGGCAAGTTCCCGATCAAGCTCGTTGCCAAGGATACCCGCTCGGATGCGGCGCAGACGGCGCTGGTGGCGCAGGAACTGGTCGACGCGGGCGTCAAGATCATGATCACGCCCTGTGACGCCGATCCGTCGATCGCTGCCGGCCAGGTGACCCAGGCCGCCCAGATCCCGGCCTTCTCCTTCTGCGCCACGACGCCCACCATGCCGCTCGCGGTCGGCGACTACATGTTCGGCAACTATCCGGCCGACAACGTCCAGGCCTCGGTGCTTGCCACCTACGCCACCGAGAAGGGCTACAAGAAGGCCTATATCCTGAAGTCGCCCGACAGCGCCTATACGCTGAAGCTGCCTGAGTATTTCGCTGCAGCCTTCACCGCCAAGGGCGGCGAGCTGCTCGGAGAGGGCACCTTCAGCATGGGCCAGCAGGACTTCGGCGCCGAGGTCACCAAGATCAAGGCGATGAACCCGGCGCCCGACGTCATCATGACGGCGGCTTACGAGCCGGACTTCCCGGCCTTCATCCGCCAGCTGCGCGGCGCCGGCGTGACGATCCCGATTCTCGGCAGCGACGGCATCGACTCGCCGACGACGTTCGGTCTCGGCGCGACCGTCGATGGCGTCGTCTTCACCACTGCCGGCTTTGCCAGCGAAGGCAGCCCGCTCGCCGACTTCAACGTGAAGTACAAGGAGAAATTCGGCCAGGTGCCGGACACGGTCTACATCGCCAACGGTTATGACCTCGGCAAGGTGATCGACGCGGCGGTGACGGAAGCCAACAGCATCGATCCGGTCGCGATCCGTAATGCGATTGCTTCGCTCGAAAACGTCCAGGGTGTGACCGGCCCGATCACCTATGCCGGCACGCAGGGTATGCCGCTGCGCTCGGTGTCGCTGGTGCGCATCGAAGGTGGCAATCGCGAACTGATCAGCCAGGGCGTTCCGGCGGCAGCCGACATTCCGGCTCCGTGATTGAACGGAGAGGGCAATCCCCGGTCTTGCCGGGGATTGCCTCTGCTGTCGCCGCCGCAGGCGCTTCGCAATCCATGGCAAGGACTTTGCCCCGATGATGATGAGTGAAATTCCCGTTTCGAAGCCGCTTTTGGAAGTCAGCGGTCTCAAGGTCGCCTATGGCGCGGTCGAGGCACTGAAGGGTGTCGACCTCACCGTCGGCAAGGGGCAGATCGTGACGCTGCTCGGCGCCAACGGCGCCGGCAAGAGTTCGACGCTGAATTCGCTCGTCGGCCTGGCGGGCAAAAAGGCCGGACGCGTGTCGTTCAACGGCCAGGACATTTCGGGCCTTGCGCCCGAACAGATCGTCCGGCTCGGCATGACGCTGACGCCCGAGGGGCGGCGCATCTTTCCGAGCCTCACCGTCGACGAACACCTGCTCCTCGGTGGCGCCATGCACAAGGCGCGCGGAGCGATCGCTGAGGTGCGCGAAGACATGCTGTCGCGGTTTCCGATCCTGAAGGAGCGGCTGACCCAGAAGGCTGGATCGCTCTCCGGCGGCGAACAGCAGATGCTGGCGATCGCCCGCTCGATGATGTCTTCGCCGGACCTCCTGCTGCTCGACGAACCCTCGCTCGGCCTGGCACCACAGGTGGTGGACCTGATCTTCGACCTGATCGCCGGTCTCCGGCAGAAGGGCCTGACGATCCTGCTCGTCGAGCAGAACGTGTCGCTCTCGCTCGAGATCGCCGATACCGGCTACGTCATGGCCAACGGCCGGATCGTGCTTTCGGGCACGGCTGCCGAGCTTCGCAATTCAACCGAAATCCAGGGCGCCTATCTCGGCGCTTGAGCCGAGTGCGTGGAGGGTCAATTCATGGACATGTTCCTGCAGCAGCTCGTCAATGCGCTCAGCCTCGGTGGCACCTATGCGCTTCTGGCGCTCGGTCTTGCGGTCGTCTTCTCGATCATGGGGCTCATCAACTTCGCTCACGGCGAGCTGATGACGGCTGCCGGGTACGGCCTCTGCTTCGCGCTGTTGCTGGGGCTACCGTTTCCGCTTGCGGTCTGCGCCGCGCTGATGATCGCAATCATGCTTGCGATGCTGATGGAGCGGATCGCCTTCCGGCCGGTGCGCGGCGCCAGCGGCACGACGCTGCTCCTGACGAGCTTCGCCGTCAGCGCCATCCTGCGCGTTCTCTTCCAGAACTTCATCTCCGCTCGCCCGAAGCCGGTGCCGATGCCCGAGAGCTTTTCCGGCACGATCGAGATCGGCGGCCTGCATCTCGGCCTGATCCAGGGCACGTCGATCCTCGTCACGATCATCATGCTCGCCGGCCTCAACCTTTTCCTGCGAACGACTGTGCTCGGCCGCGCCATGCGCGCGGCTTCGGAAGATTTCGCCATCGTGCGGCTGATGGGCATCCGCGCCAATGCGGTGGTCGCCACCGCCTTTGCGATCTCCGGCCTGCTCGCTGGCGTTGCCGGCATCCTCTGGGTGGCGCAGCGCGGCAGCGTCGATCCGCTGATGGGTTTCCTGCCGGTGCTCAAAGCCTTCATCGCCGCGATCATCGGGGGACTCGGCAGCCTGTCGGGTGCGGTTGCCGGCGGCTTTCTGCTTGGCTTTATCGAGGTGTTCCTGCAGGCCTACCTGCCGGAAGGGCTGCTCAGCTACCGCGATGCCTTCACCATCCTGCTTGTCATCGGCGTGTTGCTCTTTGCACCCCATGGCCTGCTTGCCCGCAAGACGATCGTCAAGCTCTAAGCACAAAGCGGCCGGGAGATCGGCCGCCTCCATGCCGATAGAAACGCCGCGATGGAAGCCCGTCGCGGCGTTTGTCATTGTGACGCGGATAGAGGAGCCGATCGTGTGAGTATTTCAGTCACCAAAAATCGCGCGATGCACCTGCCTGCTTCCAAGGTGACCCAAAAACGAAAAGACGCCGCGGGGAGGGCCGCGGCGTCTCGTTGGCGCTTATCTCTCGCGCAATTCCTGACGGAAATTGCTCGGGATCAGCGTGCCGGCGGGGCGTACATCAGGCCGCCCTGGCTCCAGAGTTTGTTGAGGCCGCGCTCGATTTTGAGCGGGCTATCCTTGCCGAGGTGGCGCTCGAAGATTTCGCCATAGTTGCCGACGGCGGAAACCGCCTGGTAGGCCCATTTCGGATCGAGACCGAGCGACTTACCCGCTTCGTTTTCGATGCCGAGGAAACGCTTCTGGGCGGTCGTGCCGCTTTCGAGAAGCTTGGCGGCGTTGTCCTTGGTGATGCCGAGCTCTTCCGCCTCGGTCAGCGCAAACAGCGTCCAGCGCACGACCTTGAACCACTGGTCGTCGCCCTGACGGACGGCCGGGCCGAGCGGCTCCTTGGAGATCACTTCAGGCAGCACGACGAAACGATCGGGATCGTTGAGCGTCAGGCGCTGGGCGTAGAGTGCGGAAGCGTCGGTCGAATAGACGTCGCAGCGTGCCGTGTTGAAGGCCTGGATCGTCTGGTCGGCCTTTTCGAAAGCCACCACCTGGTACTGGATGTTGTTGGCGCCGAAATAGTCGGCCATGTTCTGCTCGGTCGTCGTGCCGGTCTCGGTGCAAACGGAGGCGCCCGAGAGTTCCTTGACGCTCTTCACGCCAAGGTCGTTGCGCACCATGAAGGCCTGGCCGTCATAATAGTTGACGCCGACGAAGCTCATGCCGAGATCGGTGTCACGCGACAGCGTCCAGGTGGTCTGGCGCGAAAGCAGGTCGGCCTCGCCCGACTGCAACGCAGTGAAGCGCTCCTTGGTCGAGAGCGGTACGTATTTCACCTTGTCGGGATTGCCGAGCGCTGCAGCGGCCACGGCGCGGCAGAAATCGATGTCGAAGCCGCTCCATTCGCCCTTGTCGTTGGGCGCGGAAAAGCCGAGCACGCCCTGGCTGACGCCGCAGCGAAGTTCGCCGCGTTCCTTGATCACGTCGAGCATGCCGGCGTTGGCGGCGGTGCCGGCGAGGAACGCCGCGCTCGCCAGTGCCAGAACTCCAAGTTTCACTCCAAGTTTCATTGTCCTGTTCTCCTCATTGATGTTTTTAGGGCATGCGTCTTCGCCGCCGGGATGCGTCCACATCCCGGCCAATCGGCTGTCGTTTTGCTGTATTCGCTCCGGCCTTAGCCGAGTCTGCTTGCCACGTCGGCGAAGGTCTCTTCGAGGACGGCGATGAGATGGTCCGCATCGCGTTTCGAGAAGATCATCGGCGGACGCATTTTCAGAATGTTGTCATGCGGACCTTCGGTGCCCATCAGCACGCCGCGGCGGCGGGCTCCGTTGGAGACGGCGCGGGCGAATTCGGTCGCGGGCGCCTTGGTCTTGCGGTCGGTCACGAGTTCGATGCCGAGGAACAGGCCCATGCCGCGTACGTCGCCGATCACTTCGTAGCGGGCCTGCATGGCGCGGAAGGCATCCATCAGATAGTTGCCGACCGAAAGCGCATTGCCGCGCAGATCCTGGCCCTCGATCACGTCGAGCACGGCGAGGCCGACGGCGCAGGAGACCGGGTTGCCGCCGAAGGTGTTGAAGTATTCCATGCCGTTGTTGAAGCTGTCGGTGACTTCGCGGGTCGTGACGACGGCGGCGAGCGGATGGCCGTCGCCGATCGGCTTGCCCATGGTGACGATGTCAGGCACGACGCCTTGTGTCTCGAAGGCCCACCAATGGCTGCCGACGCGGCCGAAACCAACCTGCACTTCGTCGGCGATGCAGACGCCGCCGGCCTCGCGTACGAGCCGATAGACTTCCTTCAGGTAGCCCTCCGGCAGGAACACCTGGCCTGCGACGCTCGGGATCGATTCCGCGATGAAGAAGCCCGGACCTTCGCCCTTGGCCTTCATCGCCTGGATCAGCTCGGCGACGCTTTCGGCGAAGCGCTTACCGTGTTCCTCGGCCGGCCAGTCCGCCGGTGCATGATAGCTGTCGGGAATGGTCGCCACGTGCACATGCGGCTTCGGACCCTTGCCGCCCTTGCGGCGGAACTTGTAGGGGCTGATGTCGATCAGCTCCTGTGTCGTGCCGTGATAGGACCAGTCGAGCGTGATCGCGTTCTCGCGGCCGGTATGGGCACGCATCAGCCGTAGCGCCAGGCTATTGGCTTCCGAGCCGCTGTTGACGAAACCGGCGACCGTCAATTCCTTCGGCAGCGTTGCCGTCAGCCGCTCGGCATAGGCGACGATGTTGTCGTGAAGGTAGCGGGTGTTGGTGTTGAGGATCGCCGCCTGTCTGGCCATTGCCTCGACGACAGCCGGATGGGCGTGGCCGATGTGGCAGACATTGTTGAAGCAATCGAGATAGGCGCGGCCGCTGTCGTCGATCAGCCACACGCCTTCGCCGCGCACGAACTTGATCGGCTTGTCGTAGGAGATCGAAAGGTTCGGCAAGAGCAGTTCCTTGCGCCTTCTGACGATCTCCTCGTGCGAGCGGCCTTTCTTCTCGAAGAACTCCTCGGCAATGCCGGCAAAGGTGCGCGCATCCGGGAAGAGTTCGGCCCAGACGTCGAGAAACTGCGGTTCGCCGACGCCGAGGATTTCGGTCGCAGAGAGGCTGGTGTCGGCCGAAAGCTGCAGATGCAGATGCGGCGCCCAACCGCCGTTCTCCTTCGGAGCCCCCATTTCGCCCACGAGCGCGCCGGCCACAAGCCTGTCACCGGCCTTGATGCGTCCCATGGCTTCGTGCGCCATGTGGCCCCAGAGGGTGACGAAGGGCGGGCAGCCCTCCGGCTGGTGGCGAAGTGCTATCAGGCAGCCATAGCCGAGCGGGTCTTTCTCGATCTCGACGCTGACCACGGTCGCGGCAAGCGGGGTGTAGAGCTTGGTGCCGGCGGCCATGAACAGATCGAGGCCGAGATGGCGGGTGCGGCGGGTGTGGTCGATGAAGCGAGAGACGAACATTTCGCCGGCATAGACTGTACGTTCTTCGCCAAAGGGGCCGATGCCAAGCTCGACGCCATGCGCGCGGCAATAGTCTTCCCAGATCGCCTGGGCCTCATCCGGCTGTTCGCCTGCGGATTTCACCGTCATCGGATGCTGCGGGTCGCCATAAGGAACGAGCGCTGCCGGGTAGGTGGCGGCCGGGCGTGCGAGCAGCGGTTTCAGCGTCTTGCGGTTCTCTCGGATCCAGGCGGCAATCGCGTGTGCGCCGGGGGTTGCCTCGAAGCCGCAGGCCTTGCGCAGGATGGCGGTGGCAAAACGCGGGTTCATCCGGTCGAGCTTGCGCAGCAGCGTCCAGGCCGGGCGTTCGCTGATCGCCAGATAGGGATTGTCGTCGGTATGGGCGCGGCGGGACGCCGAGATCGTCACCGACGTGACGAGGCGCATGGCGATGAGATCGAATAGGAGGTCGACCTCTTCTTCCGCCAGCGGATACTCCGCATGGAAGCCGCGGGCGATCGCGGCGGCGGCGCCGATCGGATCGGGATGGTCGAGCCCGGCATAGGCAGAAGCGATAGCCACCTCGGCAATCACGGGTGCATGCAGCGCGTCGCCGAAATCGATCAGGCCGGAGATGTGGTCATGATCGGCCTTGGCAACCAGCACGTTCCAGTCGTTGGCATCGTTGTGGATGACGGCGGCGCGAAGCGTGGCAAGCCGCGGCGCTACGGTTACTTCGAAGCGGGTGAGGAAGCGTTCGAGCAGAGCGCGATCGTCGGCGGAGGCGACATGATGCAGCCGATCGGCCGAGCGGCCGGCATGGCGGATATCCCAGTCGAGGTCGCGCAGCGCGCCCGGATGCATGAATCCCTTGAGCGAAGCATCGAAGCGGCCGAGCATCTGCCCAAGCGACTGTAGCGCTGCGTCGCTGCGCCCGGTTTCGGCAAGCGGCAGGCCCTCGACCCAGCTCACGAGCCGCAGACGATGGGTGACGCCGCGGGCACTGGTCGTCGAAGCGAGGCTCGCTCCGGTCAATGTCGGACGAATATGTGGCACAGGCAGATCGGCGGCATGGGTGCCGACATGCTTCAGCAGCGCCGTCTGGAAATCGCTTTCGACTTCAGGTTCGGCGGCATTGATGATCTTCAGGATAGAGGTGCTGCCGTCGTCAGCCTCGACCTTGAAGTTCTGGTCGCGTTCGCTGGCAAGCAGTGAGAGCGCGCCCGAGAGGCCGTAGTGCTCCTTCAGCAGCGCGGCTGCCGCTTCGGTCGAAAAGTCAGGCGTGGTCGTCAGCATATCG
Source organism: Ensifer sp. SSB1 (assembly GCF_016652895.1). Lineage (NCBI taxonomy): Bacteria > Pseudomonadati > Pseudomonadota > Alphaproteobacteria > Hyphomicrobiales > Rhizobiaceae > Ensifer > Ensifer sp. SSB1. The sequence goes on along the minus strand of NZ_JAEPRP010000027.1, from coordinate 44,261 downwards.
TTCATGGGGATCCTCATCTCGACCAGGAGATTTACACGGGCTGTGCCACGATGCATCCGGCAATATGCCGGTTGCACCGGCACTTTGTTTATAATAACCGTCATCTTGTCGGCGCGGCCGGAGGACGAAACTTGAACGATATAGATGCGATCGATCGCACCATCCTCAGCATCCTGACGCGCGAGGCGCGCATCCCGATGAAGTCGCTGGCGGGCAGGATCGGACTTTCCCGAAGCGCAACGACGGAGCGGGTGAGCAGGCTGGAGAAGGCCGGTATCATCAGGGGCTATCGCGCCGATATCGGTCAGCTGGACGAAGGCACCATCCACGCTTTCCTGCTGGTGACCCTGAAGCGCACGCCATCGATCGGTGTGCTCGACCGGCTCGCCGGCGTCTCCGCCGTCCGCAAGGTGTCGTCCGTCAGTGGCCAACTGGATCTTGTCGTCGAGGTCGAAGTCGGATCGATCAATGCACTCAACGAGCTTCGCAACGAAGTGGCGACGATGGAGAATGTCGAGGACCTGACGACCTCGATCGTGCTCCGACGGGATATCGAGCGGAGCTGATAGCCTCGGGATACTGGTTGCCCGATACCAAGGTGATATTGAACGGAATCGCTTCAGCCTTCGCTGAGCATTTCCGTTTCACCAGCGAAGCGTTCGAGCAGCGAGCGGCGCACGCGGCCGATGTCGCGCATCGGCGGCTCTCCAAAATGCCGGGAATATTCGCGGCTGAACTGCGACTGGCTTTCGTAGCCGACCTGATGGCCGGCGTCGCCGGCGTCGAGGCTCTCCTCCAGCATCAGCCGGCGCGCCTCCTGCAGCCGAAGCTGCTTCTGGTATTGCAGCGGACTCATGGCGGTGATCGCCTTGAAGTGATGGTGCAGCGACGAGACGCTCATCGACACGCGGTTGGCAAGGTCGTCGATCCGGAGCGGCCGCGAGTAGTGTTCCTTCAGCCAGGCGACGGCGCGCCCCACCTGATGCGGCTGGCTGTCGGTGGTCGCCATCTGCCTGAGGCGGTGACCGTGCGGTCCGGTCAGCAGGCGGTAGAGGATTTCCTGCTCGATCAGCGGCAGCAGCGCCGGGACGTCATCCGGCCGCTCAACCAGGCGCAGGAGCCGAAGGGTCGCGTCTTCGAGATCGGTGGTGATCTTGCTGACCGTCATGCCGCGGGGTGAGGCCGTGGGCGCCGGCCACTGGCTGAGCGAGGCCAGCAGTGCCTGGATCTTGCCGGGGTCGAGCGTGAAGGCCATGCTGAGATAGGGCTCTTCCGCCGAGGACTGGCAGACCTGCGAGAGAACCGGCAGGTCGATCGAGGTCAGGAGATAGTCGGAAGCGCCGTAAATCAGCGTCTCCTCCCCGAGAACCACGCGCTTTGCGCCCTGCACGATAATCGCCAGGCTCGGCCGGTAAGCAGAGCAATTGACCGGCGCCTCGCCGCCATGGCGATGGACGCTCAGGCCGGAAATACCGGTCATGTGGTCGCCGTCCTTTTCGGCGAACCGGGCAATGATATCGATCATCTCGTGGCGGGCGGTTTGTCGCGTGATTGTCATAATCTACGGTCTTTCCAGCGGCTTAGCATTGTCTGAGGTGAAGCTCAGATAAGCCTTTCGTGTCCCATCTCCAGTGGCCTTATCTCATTCTCGCAGGATCGTGCAAAAACTTTGCAGGATCGCTCTAACGCTGGCGGCGTCCGTACCGCCATAGTCCGGGTGCGTCAGGCCGGGCTCCCTCCGGACCTGCACCCTTTCCCAAAATGAGGACAGACTGATGGCCATTGCAAGAGGATATGCGGCGACCGATGCATCGAAGCCGCTTACGCCCTTCACCTTCGAGCGCCGCGAACCGCGCGACGACGATGTGGTGATCGAGATCAAGTATTGCGGCGTCTGCCATTCGGATATTCACCAGGCCCGCAACGAATGGGGCAATTCGGCCTTCCCGATGGTCCCCGGCCACGAGATCGTCGGCATCGTGACGGCGGTCGGCTCCAAGGTGACGAAGTTCAAGGTCGGCGATCGCGCCGGCGTCGGCTGCTTCGTCGATTCCTGCACCACCTGCGCCACGCGCGACCTGGACCTGGAACACTACATGCCCGGGCTGATCGCGACCTATAACGGCGTCGAAGCCGACGGCAAGACGCCGACCCAGGGCGGCTATTCCGACAGCATCGTCGTCAAGGAAGGCTACGTTCTGTCGATCCCGGAAAACTTGCCGCTCGTCGCTGCCGCGCCGCTTTTGTGCGCCGGCATCACGCTCTATTCGCCGCTGCGCCACTGGAAGGCTGGTCCCGGCAAGAAGGTCGCGATCGTCGGCATGGGCGGTCTTGGCCATATGGGCGTCAAGCTGGCGCATGCCATGGGCGCCGACGTAACGGTTCTCAGCCAGACGCTTTCCAAGAAGGAAGACGGGCTGAAGCTCGGCGCCGATCACTACTACGCGACCAACGACCCCGAGACCTTCAAGGCGCTGGCAGGCACGTTCGACCTGATCATCTGCACGGTTGCGGCCGAGATCGACTGGAACGCCTATGTCAGCCTGTTGAAGGTCGATGGCGATTTCGTGTTGGTCGGCATTCCGGAAAACGCGGTGCCGGTGCATGCGTTTGCGCTGGTGCCGGCCCGCCGCAGCATTTCCGGCTCGATGATCGGTTCGATCAAGGAAACCCAGGAGATGCTCGACTTCTGCGGCGAGCACAACATCCTCTCGGAAATCGAAACGATCCGCATCCAGGAGATCAACGAAGCCTATGAACGCGTCGTCAGGAGCGACGTGCGCTACCGCTTCGTGATCGACATGGCGTCGTTGCAGGACGCAGCCTAAGTTGAAAGCAGGCGGCCCGGGATCTGAGCGGATCCCGGGCCGTTCTTATTTTTCTGCGGCAGAGGCTTACACGAGCGGCAACGGTCCGTCGTTCTTGATCTCCTCCATGACAGCATAGGTGCGGGTCTCCTTGACGCCCGGAAGCGTCCAGAGCACCTGGCCGAGGAAGTTGCGGTAGGCCGCCATGTCCTCGAAGCGGGTCTTGACCAGATAGTCGAAGCCGCCCGCCACCATGTGGCATTCGAGCACGGCCGGCGCCTGTTTGACGGCGGCGGCAAACTGATCGAAGACATCGGGCGTCGTCTTGTCGAGCATGACCTCGATGAAGACCAGCAGGCCGAAGCCGAGCTTCTGCGGATCGAGCCGCGCGCCGAAACCCGAGACGTATCCCTCCTTCAACAGTCGGCGCAACCGCTCGCTGGTCGCCGTCGGCGACAGGCCGATACGATCGGCAAGCTCCAGGTTGGTGATGCGTCCATCCGCCTGGAGGATGTTGAGAATTCTACGGTCAATCTTGTCGATCTGATGCATGGTTCCTCCCACCGATGCCTCAGGCGGCAAGTCTAGTTTCCGCGAGCTTCACCCAGTAGGAGATGCCGTGCGGGATCGCCTCGTCATTGAAGTCGTAGGCGGGGTGGTGCAGCCCGGCGGTGTCGCCGTTGCCCATGAAGACGAAGGCGCCGGGACGCGCGAGCAGCATGTAGGAGAAGTCCTCGCCGCCCATCATCGGATCGAGCGACGGCTTGACGTTGCTTGTCCCGGCAATCTCGGCTGCGGCCTTGAGCGCATAACCGGTTTCTTCGGCATGGTTCACGGTCACCGGATAGTTGCGGTTGTACTGGACGGTAACGGTCGCGCCGTAGATCTGGGCAACCCCCTCGGCGATCGTGCGGATGCGGCTCTCGCCGATGTCGCGCACTTCGGGCACGAGGGTGCGCACGGTGCCGCCGAGAACGGCGTCCTCCGGAATGACGTTATGGGCGAAGCCGGCGTTGAACTTGGTGACGGAGACGACGACCGAGGCGAGCGGATCGACAGTGCGGGACGCGATCGTCTGCAGCGCCGTCACGATCTGGGTGCCGACGATGATCGGGTCGATCGTCCTGTGCGGCTGCGCCGCATGGCCGCCGCGGCCCTTGATGGTGATGGTGAATTCATCGGTCGAGGCCATGATCGGGCCGACGCGGCTGCCGAACTGGCCGATGGCCATGCCCGGCATGTTGTGCATGCCGTAGACTTCCGCGATGGCGAAGCGCTCCATCATGCCGTCCTTGACCATCTCGTTGCCGCCGCCGCCGCCTTCTTCGGCGGGCTGGAAGATGACCGCGACATTGCCTGCGAAATTGCGGGTCTCGGCGAGATACTTCGCAGCACCGAGCAGCATGGCGGTATGTCCGTCATGGCCGCAGGCATGCATCTTGCCGGATGTCTCAGACGCCCAGGGCTTGCCGCTGGTCTCGGTGATCGGCAGCGCATCCATGTCGGCGCGAAGACCGATGGTGCGGCCCGCGCCGAGATTGCCGCGGATCAGGCCGACGACGCCGGTGCGGCCAAGGCCCGTCACGACTTCGTCAACACCGAATTCCTTCAGTTTCTTTTCGACGAAGGCTGCCGTATTCTCCACCGCGAACAGGAGCTCGGGGTTCTTGTGCAGGTGGCGCCGCCATTCGGTGACTTCGTTCTGGAGCTCGGCGGCACGGTTGAGTATCGGCATCGGTTCGTCCTGTCGGTCTGTTCGATTACTAATTGTATCTGCGTCTCTGCGGTGGATTGGCACCGGGCCCTGTGAATGGGCTTTGCCATCTCCTCGCCATATAGGCTAAATAGCCGGACGAGACGAGGCAACAGCGGATTTTCGAGGTTCTATCGTGGTGACAGCAGGATTTTTCACGCGTGGCAAGATGAAGGCGCTGGGAGTGACGGCGCTTGCCTGCGCAACGCTTCTTGCGGCGCTGCCGGCCGCGGCCAATCCGAGGCTCGTCGTCGACGTCAATTCGCTGAAGGTCTACGAGCATCAGGATATCTTCCAGAAATGGTATCCGGCGTCGCTGACCAAGCTAATGACGGCCTATACGACTTTCCGCGCGATCAAGTCGGGGCAGCTTACGCTCGAAAGCCCTGTCATCATGACCAAGAACGCTGCGTCCGAGCCACCGAGCAAGATGTTCTACAAGCCCGGCCAGGCAATGACGCTCGACAGTGCGTTGAAGATGATGCTGGTCAAATCGGCAAACGACGTCGCCGTCGCGATTGCCGAGACGGTCGGTGGTTCCGAGCCCGCCTTCATCGAGCGCATGAACGCCGAGGCGCGCCGCATCGGCATGACCTCGTCCAACTTCATCAATCCCAACGGATTGCCCGGTGCCGGCCAGTACACGACGGCCCGCGATCTCGCGGTGCTGGCAATCACGCTGAAACGTGAATTCCCACAATACGCCTCCTATTTCTCGCTGGAGGGCATTACCACCGGCAAGAAGGACTATCCGAACTACAACAAGCTGATCGGCCGCTTCGAAGGTGCTGACGGCATGAAGACCGGCTTCATCTGCGCCTCCGGCTTCAACCAGGTATCGTCAGCCACCCGTGACGGCCGCAGCGTTGTATCGGTCGTGCTCGGCGAAGATAGCCTCGGCGCGCGTACCGACGAATCCGCGCGTCTGTTGCAGATGGCGCTGACGACGAGCGGCAACGGCAAGCCATCGCTGGTACAGATTCCGGCCTATGGCGAAACGCGCGACATGGTGGCCGATGTCAGCAAGCAGATCTGCTCGAAGGCGGCCGCCAAGGTGCGCAGCGAAGGCCGCGACGAGGCTGGACGGCAGAAACTGCTGTCGCCCTATATCCACGAAATCAACCGGCCGCTGAAGCTCGCCTTTGCCGGCCTCATTGCCGGCAGCGGGGAGAAGGCGCCGAAGGTCGTCGCCGAAGAGACCGCGCAAGGTGACGCCGTCAATGTGCCGATCCCCGTGCCGCGGCCGACATTCTGATCGGAGTTCATGATGGTTAGCCCCTTGCCGGCGGTGCCGGTCTCGATCCTCACCGGCTTTCTCGGTGCGGGCAAGACGACATTGCTCAACCGGCTGCTGAAAGATCCCGACCTTTCCGACACCGCCGTCATCATCAACGAGTTTGGCGACGTCTCGATCGATCATCTGCTGGTGGAAGCCTCCAGCGACGGTGTCATCGAGCTTTCCGACGGCTGCCTCTGCTGCACGGTGCGTGGCGAACTGGTCGATACGCTCGCCGATCTCATGGATCGCATGCAGACCGGCAAGATCAAGCCGCTGAAGCGCGTCGTCATCGAAACGACCGGCCTTGCCGATCCGGCGCCGGTGCTGCAGTCGGTGATCGGCAATCCTATCATCGCGCAGAATATTCGGCTGGACGGAGTCGTCACCGTTGTCGACGCCGTGAACGGCCTGCAGACGATTGCAAACCACGAAGAAGCCTTGAAGCAGGTTGCCGTCGCCGACCGCATCGTCATCAGCAAGACCGGTCTCGCCGACGCTGCCCAACACGACGAGTTGACGGCGCGAATCCGCGCGCTCAATCCGCGTGCGCCGCTGATCGATGGCGACAGCGCCGAGGCGGGACGCGCCGAGCTGTTCGACTGCGGGCTCTACGATCCGTCGTCAAAGATCGCCGATGTGGGGCGCTGGCTGCAGGACGAGGCGCACCACGACCATCATCATCACGACCACGGTGACCACGATCACGGGGACCATCACCACGGCCACGATCATCACCATGGTCACGATCATCATCAGCACCATGATGTGACGCGACATGGCGGCGACATCCGTTCCTTCAGCATCGTGCACGACCGTCCGATCGAACCGATGGCGCTCGACATGTTCATCGACCTCCTGCGCTCGGCGCATGGCGAAAAGTTGCTTCGTATGAAGGCGATCGTCGCGGTTGCCGACAGGCCGGACCGGCCGCTGGTGCTGCATGGGGTGCAGAACGTCTTCCACACGCCAGAGCGGCTCGCCGCCTGGCCGGACCCGAATGACCGGCGCACGCGCATGGTGCTGATCACCAAGGGGCTGACGGAAGACTTCGTCCGCGATCTCTTCGACGCCTTCACCGGCAAGCCACGCATCGACCGGCCGGACGCCCAGGCGCTTTCGGACAACCCACTCGCCGTGCCCGGCATGCGGTTCTAAAGCAAGCTCCAGGAAAAGCGCGAAGCGGTTTTGCGTCCGGAGTTGCGATTTAGGTTTGAAGCAAGCTCCAGGAGAAGCGCGAAGCGGTTTTGCGTCCGGAGTTGCGCTCACATAGCACAAGCCAAGCCGGGTTGCCGCCTGGTGCGTCTCAGGCGCCCTTGCGGATGAGGAACCGGTGACCGCCGTCCGCGGGGGCCGCTTCCACGAGCTTGTGGCCGTCCTCATTGCAGAAATGCGGGATGTCGATCACCGCCAGAGGATCTGTCGTCTCGATCTCCAGCAACGCGCCCGGCGCCAGCGAAGTCATGCGTTTGCGCGTCTTCAAAACGGGAAGGGGGCATTTAAGCCCCCTGAGGTCGTAGACGATCTTGGTCTCGTCAGGCATCAATTGCCCCAGATCTTCCAGAAGGGGCGCTTCTTCGGCGGCTCTTCGGTGAGGACAGGCGCTTCGGCGGTCGCATCGGTTGCCGGTGGCGCTGCCACGGTTGCGGCCTGCTGTTGGGCGACGGGAGCCGCTGTTTTCGCCTGCTTTGCGGTCGTTGCCGGAGCCGGCTGCGCCTGCGGTGCGGCGGTCGCCTGCTGGTCCGGCGTGATGACCACCGGGGCCGGCATCTGCAATTCCGGCTCGCTCTTCGAGAACAGGCTCCAGAAGGATTTCTTCGGCTGTTCGACCGCCGCCTGCATCACTGGCTGCGGAACGGGATTGGCGGCCGGAACCGGGACGTGCTTGCCGCCGTCGGTCGCCTTTTCGAGTTCCTTCTTCTGGATCTCGACGGCCTGCTTGGTCTCTTCCGCTTCCTTCTGCTCGGCAAGCTTCTTTTCGAGGTCGCTGGCCTTCATCATCTTGCCGGCGTCAAGCGAGTTGCCGGTCGGCGCATAGGCGAGTTCGCGGCCGACGCGCTGCTTGGCGACGATCGCCTTGCGCTCGGCTTCGCTCGGCTCGTACCAGACCATGCCGTCATACTTCTTCATGGCCTTGTCGTAGTCGGTCTGGTAGGTCTTCTCGAAGCCGGCCATCGCTACCTGCAGCGCCGGCGGGGTCGACATGGCCGGGCACTGGCCGCTCGGATTGAACGCGCCGGAGGCCTGTTGGTTGAAGACGTACTTCTTCTCGCAGACGTTGACTTCAGGCGGGCGTTTGGTGACCTCGAACTGGTCGTAGCCGACCTTCAGCATCTTCCAGAAATCGATGTTCGGATTGTTGCGATGGCGCGCCATGTTTTCCGCGGTCATGCGGAAGGGGAAGGCCTGGAGCTGAACGCTTTCCTGGCCACCCTTGAAGCTATCCCTCGCGAGCGCGAAAATCTCGATCATCTGCTCGTCGGTCATCGAGTAGCAGCCCGACGACGAGCAGGCGCCGTGGATCATCAGGTGCGTGCCCTGTCGGCCGTTCGCCTTGTCGAAGGCGTTGGGGTAGCCGGTGTTGATCGCCAGGTAATAGTTCGAATTGGGGTTCATCTGGTGCGGGAAGAGCGGGTAGAAGCCTTCCGGCGCCTGGCGGTCGCCTTCCTTCACCTTCGGCCCGAGCTTGCCGGACCAGGCGCAGATCTTATAGGTCTTCAGGAGTTGGAAGCGGTTGGCGGTGTTGGCCTTCCAGACTTCGAGCGTGCCTTCTTCCTTGAAGATGCGCAGCGCGATCGGGGCCTGCTTCTGCATCCCGAGTTCGCTCATCTTTCTGATCATCGGGGCAGAAAGCTGGTAGTCGGTCTTGTTCTTGACGGACTTGATGTCGACCGACGTCGTCGTATCCAGCGTTTCATTGGTGCAACCGGCAAGCGCGGCGACAATGGCGGCGGAGGCTACAAGGTTCCTGAAACGCATCAGCAGAGGCCCGTTCAAACCCAACTCGACTAGGAAAGCCCAAGTCCGCGAGGGGTGGGCTCTTCAGAGAATCACTAAGCGATTATACTTCACGAATTCTTAACCCTGCAGGGGACACCTGCCGATGCGCTGTTCATGACCTCATGAATATGGCCAAGATTTGGCCACACTCCGCTTTGCAGTTGCGAAATTTGCTCCCGCAATCGCGCACCATCCGGATGGATAGAGGCAGAGGGCGTGGGATTTCCGCCCGCGTGCCGCTCCGGTTTAGAGGTTGCGGCCGATATTGAGGTACTTTTGTCGGCGGTCCGTGCGCAACTGGTCGCCATTACGTCCGGAAAGTTCCTTCAGCGCGTCGGCAATCACCGTTCCGGTGCGGCCGATGACCGCTTCCGGGTCGCGGTGCGCGCCGCCGACCGGCTCCTGAATGATGCCGTCGATGACGCCGAGTGCCTTCAGGTCCTCCGACGTGATCTTCATATTGCTGGCGGCTTCCTTGGCGCGGGTCGAATCGCGCCAGAGGATCGAGGCTGCACCTTCCGGCGAGATGACGCTGTAGATCGCATGTTCCAGCATGTAGACGCGGTTGCCGGTGGCAATCGCAATCGCGCCGCCGGAGCCGCCTTCGCCGATGACGACGGTGACGATTGGCACGCGGACGTTCAGGCACATCTCGGTCGAGCGGGCGATGGCTTCCGCCTGTCCACGCTCCTCGGCGTTAACGCCCGGATAGGCGCCTGCAGTATCGACCAGAGTGATCAGCGGCAGGCCGAAGCGATCGGCCATTTCCATGACGCGGATCGCCTTGCGGTAGCCTTCGGGGCGAGGGCTGCCGAAATTGTGCTTGATACGCGACTTCGTGTCGTTGCCCTTCTCCTGGCCGAGAACGGCCACCGGCATGCCGCGGAACCGCGCAAGACCGGCCTGAATGGCGTCGTCGTTGGCGAAGTTGCGGTCGCCGGCAAGCGGCGTGAACTCGGTGAAGAGCTCGGCGGCGTAATCCAGGAAGTGCGGGCGCTGGGGGTGACGGGCGACCTGGGTCTTCTGCCAGGGCGTCAGCTTGGAGTAGATCTCGACCATCGCGTCGCGGACGCGCGTCTCAAGGCGTTCGATCTCATCCGAAGTGTTCACGCTCTCGTCTTCGCCGGCGAGCTTCTTCAATTCGAGAATCTTGCCTTCGAGGTCGGAGATGGGCTTTTCGAAATCGAGATAGTTGTGCATGAGATGCGTTTCCGATCATTTTGCGACAAGGGTCTGCGGGCCGAAACCAGCCTGCCCGGCGGTCCTAATCCTGTTTTTTCGCCTGTTTGGCAAGAGGGTGATGGTTTTGCACGAGGTTGTGCAGCCGTTCTTCCAGCACATGCGTATAGATTTGTGTCGTTGAAATGTCTGAATGCCCCAGCAGTTCCTGCACCGCGCGAAGGTCGGCGCCATTGGCGAGCAGGTGGCTGGCGAAGGCATGCCGCAGCACGTGCGGAGAGATCGTGGCGACCCTTACGCCGGCCCGAGCTGCGAGCGATTTCAGATCCCGGGCAAAAACTTGGCGCGGCAGGAAGCCCTGCTTGCCGGAGGAGGGGAAGAGCCACGGGCTTTCGCGGTTGCCCACGTCCACCTTGGCCACTTCCTCGGCGAGCGTTTCGCCATAGGCCCGCATCGCGCGGATCGCGGCGTGCGAGAGCGGAACGAGCCGCTCCTTGTTGCCTTTGCCGCGAATGACCAGGAAGCGGCCGTTCTGCGCCAGCACGCTTGCCGGCAGGGACACGAGTTCGCTGACGCGCATGCCGGTTGCATAGAGCAGTTCGATCAGCGCATGCATGCGCAGCCTGGCAAGCCGGTCAGGCCCGCCGGCCGAAGCTTCGGTTTCCGCCTGGCCGATCAGCCGCGAGACATCATCGACGCTCAGCGTCTTCGGCAGGCTGCGTCCCTTCTTCGGCGCGTCGAGGATGCCGGTAGGATCGTCGCTGCGCATACCCTCGGCGTAGAGGAACTTGTAGAATTGCCGGAGCGCCGACAGTCGTCGGGCCTGCGAGGAGGGCTTGAAGCCCTGGCTGGCGAGATGAGCGAGGTAGCTGCGAAGATCGTCAGGCGTCGCCGCCGTCAGACCGGCTCCGAGCGTGCGCAGATGCGAAGAAGCATCCTCCAGGTCGCGCTCATAGGATTGCAGCGTGTTGACCGCAGCGCCGCGTTCGGCACTCATCATTTCGAGAAAGGCCTCGACATGGGCTGCGGAAAGATCGCTCATTGGGTCTTGTTCACCCGCTCGGACGGAATCTTCACGGTCACGTCGCGTTCTACCGGGTCGACGAAGGTGACGAGAGAGACCATCGTGCCATACACTATTCCGGCGATAACGGCGCAGAAGAACAGGAACCGGAATAGGGTCGGCATCTCAATCTCCTCTGCATGTGCCCTTCGTCGACGCGGACGCAAGGATACGCATGCAGGTGTTCAAACGGCCAGTGCGTTTCACGCGCTCGAGTGAACGCGCGGCGCACGGCGGGTGCCAGACCTATATGAACGCCACTTCGGCCGAGTTCAAGAACCGTGAGCGGACGCGCGCGACGACTTGACGCTACACCCCGATTTGTCGATACCGAAAGGGAATGGGGAATAAGAAGTCCAATGAACGACGTGATCGAACCGGTTTCCGCAACGCTTGCCGAGCGGGCGAAGCTTGTACTCGGTAAACGCAATCTCGTGTTCATCGGACTCATGGGTGCCGGCAAGTCCGCAATCGGAAGATTGACGGCCCAGGCGCTCGGCATTCCCTTCGTCGATTCCGACCATGAGATCGAGCGCGTCTCGCGCATGACGATCACGGATCTCTTCGCCCGCTATGGCGAGGAGGAGTTCCGGGCACTCGAAACGCGGGTCTTGAAGCGCCTGCTGCGCAGCGGTCCGCGCGTGGTCTCGACCGGTGGCGGCGCCTATATCAACGAGCGTTCGCGCCGGCAGATCAAGAAGGGCGGCCTGACGGTCTGGCTCAACGCCGAGCTCGACGTGCTCTGGGAGCGGGTCAACAAGCGCGACACCCGGCCGCTCCTGAAGACGGAAAACCCCAAGCAGACGCTCGAAAACCTGATGAATGCGCGCTACCCGATCTATTCGGAAGCGGATCTGACGGTGCTGTCGCGTGATGTGAAGAAAGAGACGATGGTGGAAGAAGTTCTCGCCGCCGTCATCGAATACCAGGACAAGAAGAACCATGAATAGCCATGCGCTGCCCGCTGCCGAACGCAAGGTCCGCGTCGATCTCGGCGATCGTTCCTATGACATCCTGATCGGCCCCGGGCTGATTGCCGCCGCCGGCCAGGAGATCGCCGCCCGCCTCAAGGGGCGCAAGATGGCCGTGATCACCGACGAGAACGTGGCGCCGCGCTACCTCGAGGCGCTGATGGCGAGCCTGAAGGAGCGTGACATCGATGCGGTGTCGC
>NZ_JAEPRP010000027.1:20596-32002 GCF_016652895.1 Ensifer sp. SSB1 | reverse complement strand
GCCGGTGAGAAGACCAAGAGCTTCGAGCACCTGATCCCGGTTTGCGAGACCGTGCTCGGCGCCCGGATCGAGCGCAACGATGCGGTGATCGCCCTTGGCGGCGGCGTCATCGGCGATCTCACCGGTTTCGCGGCCGGCATCGTGCGGCGCGGTTCGCGCTTCATCCAGATCCCGACCTCACTCCTTGCGCAGGTCGATTCCTCCGTCGGCGGCAAGACCGGCATCAATTCCCCGCACGGCAAGAACCTGATCGGCGTCTTCCACCAGCCGGATCTCGTCCTCGCCGACACGGACGTGCTCGACACGCTGAGCCAGCGCGAGTTCCGCGCCGGTTATGCGGAAGTCGCTAAATACGGTCTGATCGACAAGCCGGAGTTCTTCTCCTGGCTCGAGAAGAACTGGCAGGCGGTCTTTGCCGGCGGGGCTGCCCGCATCGAGGCGATCGCGGTCAGCTGCCAGGCAAAGGCAGACGTAGTGGCGGCGGACGAGCGCGAGAACGGTTTGCGGGCGCTGCTCAATCTCGGCCACACCTTCGGCCACGCGCTGGAGGCGGCGACCGAATACGACAGCGCTCGCCTGGTGCATGGCGAGGGCGTTTCAATCGGCATGGTGCTGGCGCACCAGTTCTCGGCGCGCATGAACCTTGCAAGCCCCGACGACGCTGCGCGCGTCGAGGCGCATCTGAAGACCGTGGGTCTGCCGACACTGATGTCGGAAATCCCGGGCGCATTGCCGCCGGCCGAAAGGCTGATGGATGCGATCGCCCAGGACAAGAAGGTCAAGGGCGGCAAGCTCACCTTCATTCTGACCAAGGGCATCGGACAGTCCTTCGTTGCCGATGACGTTCCGGCGTCCGAGGTTCTGAGCTTCCTGAGGGAAAAACATCCGCAATGACCGGCGAAGCCTTCATTGCCTTTCTGGCTGAGCACTGGCTGTCGATCCTTTCGGTCTTCTGCCTGCTTCTGCTTTCTGCCTTCTTTTCCGGGTCGGAAACGGCGCTGACGGCCGCGTCGCGCTCGCGCATGCACACGCTGGAGAATAACGGCGAGGCGCGCGCCGGCATCGTCAACCGACTGATCGAACGGCGCGACCGGCTCATCGGCGCGCTGTTGATCGGCAACAATCTCGTCAACATCCTCGCCTCGTCGCTGACGACCAGCCTGTTGATCGGCCTTTTCGGCAACTCCGGCGTGACGATAGCGACGCTTGTCATGACCGTGCTGCTCGTCATCTTCTCGGAAGTGCTGCCGAAGAGCTGGGCGATCGCCTCGCCTGACCGCTTCGCGATTGCGGTGGCGCCGCTCGTTCGCCTTTTCGTCGTGATCGTCGGGCCGGTTTCAAGTCTCGTCAATGGGATCGTTCGGCGCCTGCTCAACATCTTCGGTATCAACCACGCGGCCAATATGTCGATGCTCTCGGCGCATGAGGAGCTGCGTGGCGCTGTGGACCTGCTGCACCGCGAGGGTTCGGTGATCAAGGCCGACCGCGACCGGTTGGGTGGCGTGCTCGATCTCGGCGAACTCGAGATTTCCGACATCATGATCCACCGTACCAGCATGCGGGCGATTAACGCCGATGAGCCGCCGGAGATCTGCGTTCGCGACATTCTCGAAAGCCCGTTTACGCGACTGCCGCTCTGGCGCGGCTCGACCGACAACATCATCGGCGTCGTGCATTCCAAGGATTTGCTGCGAGCACTTGCGGAGCCGAACGTCGAGCCTGAGAACCTTGATATCGTCAAGATCGCCCAGAAGCCCTGGTTCGTGCCCGACACGACCAACCTCAAGGATCAGCTCAACGCGTTCCTGCGTCGCAAGCTGCATCTGGCGATCGTCGTCGACGAGTATGGTCAGGTTCAGGGGCTGGTGACGCTGGAAGACATTCTGGAGGAGATCGTCGGCGATATCGCCGACGAGCACGACCTCGATATCCAGGGTGTGCGGCAGGAGGCCGACGGTTCGATCGTCGTCGACGGCTCGGTGCCGATCCGCGACCTCAACCGGGCGCTCGACTGGTCATTGCCGGATGAAGAGGCGACGACGGTCGCCGGTCTGGTGATCCACGAGTCGAAGAGCATTCCGGAGGAGCGCCAGGCCTTCACCTTCCACGGCAAGCGATTCATCGTGATGAAGCGGGTGAAGAACCGGATCACCAAGCTGCGCATCCGTCCGGCGGAAGACGGTGCCGCTCCTTCTGGCTGATCGGCGGCCTGACGCTACCAGCGGGTCGCTTCGCCAGGGGCGGCCGGCTCGACGGCAAGGGCGTGCAGGCCGGCATCGAGTTCCGACTTCAGCAGGTCGTTGATAGCGCGGTGACGGGCGACGCGGCTCATGCCGGTGAAGGCACTCGAAACGATGCGGACCCGCATGTGCGTTTCGCCACCGCCATCGAAACCCGGCTGGTGACCGGCATGCATGTGGCTCTCATTGATGACCGCCAGTCTCTCCGGATGAAAGGCTTCGATCAGCTTCTTTTCGATCGTTTCCGTGAGCGACATTCTTCCGTCCCAATTTGCTGTTTGCTTGACGCCCCCTCGCAGATCGCAGTACCCGGCAATCGCTGGTCTGGCGGCACAAAATGCCCGCACAAAGCCAGCAACATTCCGCTTTGTCAATTCTTGTTGTGGCCTCGGCCAAACCCCATAATGAGCGCCATGAGACTCGATTCAAAATACTTCGATCGCATTCGAACCCGGCGCAAGGTCGAGCCGCAGGCGGAGCCGGCGGCTCCCGTCTGTCAGTGGGACGGCTGCGATCAGAAGGGTGTGCACCGGGCGCCGGTCGGTCGCAACGCCGAGGGGCAGTACTTCATGTTCTGCTTCGAGCACGTGAAGGAATACAACAAGGGCTATAACTTCTTCTCCGGCCTCTCCGACAGCGAGGTCGCCCGCTACCAGAAGGAAGCGATCACCGGGCACCGTCCGACCTGGACCGTCGGTGTCAACAAGAACGCCAAGAACGGGCCGACCCAATCGCAGACCCGATCCGGTACTGCGGGAGCCCAGGCGCGCATGCGTGATCCCTTCGGCTTTGTCAGCGAGGCGCGCTCGCGCGCCGGCCGGCCGGAGCCACGCCAGCGCAAGTTGAAGACGCTCGAGGCGAAGGCCTTCGATACGCTCGGCCTTACCGCCTCGGCGACGACCGCCGACATCAAGGCTGCCTACAAGGATCTCGTCAAAAAGCATCACCCGGATGCCAATGGCGGAGACAGAGGATCGGAAGAGCGTTTTCGCGCCGTTATTCAAGCCTACCAATTGTTAAAACAGGCTGGCTTCTGCTAACAACGCGGATTATTACAGAAGCACTTTTGCAGGCGAATGCGCGGGTGCCGTCCGGCGGCCGCTCTGGAGACATGATGAGCAAGATTGACCTCGACATTTCCAACCTCCCCGATACGACTGTTTCGGTCCGGGAGGTTTTCGGCATTGATACGGATTTGCGCGTTCCTGCCTATTCGAAGGGCGACGCCTATGTACCGGACCTCGATCCGGACTACCTCTTCGACCGCGAAACGACGCTCGCCATTCTCGCAGGCTTTGCCCACAACCGACGCGTGATGGTGTCGGGCTATCACGGCACCGGCAAATCCACCCATATCGAGCAGGTCGCAGCCCGCCTCAACTGGCCGTGCGTGCGCGTCAACCTCGATAGCCACGTCAGCCGTATCGACCTCGTCGGCAAGGACGCGATCGTCGTCAAGGACGGCCTGCAGATCACCGAATTCAAGGACGGCATCCTGCCCTGGGCCTACCAGCACAATGTTGCGCTCGTCTTCGACGAATACGACGCCGGCCGTCCGGACGTGATGTTCGTCATTCAGCGCGTTCTGGAGTCCTCCGGCCGCCTGACGCTGCTCGACCAGAGCCGCGTCATCCGTCCGCACCCGGCCTTCCGCCTGTTTGCGACCGCCAACACCGTCGGCCTTGGCGACACGACCGGCCTCTATCACGGCACGCAGCAGATCAACCAGGCGCAGATGGACCGCTGGTCGATCGTCACCACGCTGAACTACCTGCCGCACGACAAGGAAGTCGACATCGTCGCTGCCAAGGTCAAGGGCTTCATCGCCGACAAGGGCCGCGAAACCGTTTCCAAGATGGTGCGCGTTGCCGACCTGACACGTGCGGCCTTCATCAACGGCGATCTGTCGACCGTCATGAGCCCACGTACGGTCATCACCTGGGCCGAAAACGCCCATATCTTCGGCGATATCGCCTTCGCCTTCCGCGTGACCGTCCTCAACAAGTGCGACGAGCTGGAACGGGCGCTGGTCGCCGAGCACTACCAGCGCGCCTTCGGCATCGAGCTGAAGGAAAGCGCTGCCAACATCGTGCTCGAAGCTACCGCCTGATCCCATTGTCCGTCTTCCTCTTAAGGGGAGGGCGGGCCATGACGCTGTGGCAAACTCGATGACGCTCTGCCTGGGCGTCATCGCCTCTGGCTGAAGAAGGAACTGTCGTGAGCTCGAACTCGAAGGCAAAGCCAACCACGCGCGAGAATGCTGCGGAACCGTTCAAGCGGGCGCTTTCCGGCTGCATCCGATCGATCGCGGGCGATGCCGAAGTGGAAGTCGCCTTCGCCAATGAGCGGCCGGGCATGACCGGCGAGCGCATCCGCCTGCCGGAGATTTCGAAGCGGCCGACGCTGCAGGAACTTGCCGTCACGCGCGGCCTCGGCGACAGCATGGCGCTGCGCAAGGCCTGCCACGACGCGCGCATCCACGCGACGATGTCGCCGCAAGGGGCGGATGCCCGCGCGATCTTCGACGCGGTGGAACAGGCGCGTGTCGAAGCGATCGGTTCGCTGCGCATGGCGGGTGTCGCCAAGAACCTGAACGTCATGCTCGAGGAGAAATACGCCAAGGCGAATTTCGCCACGATCGAGCGCCAGGCAGACGCACCGCTCGGCGAAGCCGTGGCGCTTCTGGTGCGCGAGAAGCTCACCGGCGAGAAGCCGCCCGCTTCGGCCGGCAAGGTGCTGGACCTCTGGCGCGAGTTCATCGAGGACAAGGCCGCCGGCGACATCAAGAACCTGTCGTCGACGATCAACGACCAGCAGGCCTTTGCCCGCGTCGTGCGCGACATACTGACGTCGATGGACGTCGCCGAGAAGTATGGCGACGACGACATCGAGCCGGACGAGCAGGAAAGCGAGACTGACGAAGACCAGCCGCGCAGCCAGGAGCAGGACGAGAACGCCAGCGACGAGGAAGCCGGCGACGATGCCGCCCCCGCCGATGAAAACCAGGCTGCCGAAGAGCAGATGGAAGAAGGTGAGATGGACGGCGCGGAGATCTCCGACGACGATCTCCAGGACGAAGGCGACGAGGACAGCGAGACGCCGGGCGAGGTCAAGCGCCCGAACCAGCCCTTTGCCGACTTCAACGAGAAGGTCGACTACGCCGTCTTCACCCGTGAGTTCGATGAAACGACTGCTTCGGAAGAGCTTTGCGACGAAGCCGAGCTCGACCGGCTGCGCGCCTTCCTCGACAAGCAGCTTGCCCATCTCCAGGGCGCGGTGGGGCGCCTCGCCAACCGCCTGCAGCGCCGGCTGATGGCGCAGCAGAACCGTTCGTGGGAGTTCGATCTCGAAGAGGGTTATCTCGATACGGCGCGCCTGCAGCGCATCATCATCGACCCGATGCAGCCGCTTTCCTTCAAGCGCGAGAAGGACACCAACTTCCGCGACACGGTGGTGACGCTGCTGATCGACAATTCCGGCTCGATGCGCGGTCGTCCGATTACGGTTGCCGCCACCTGTGCCGACATTCTGGCGCGCACGCTCGAGCGTTGCGGCGTCAAGGTGGAGATTCTAGGCTTTACCACCAAGGCGTGGAAGGGCGGACAGTCGCGCGAGAAGTGGCTCGCCGGCGGCAAGCCGCAGGCGCCGGGCCGCCTCAACGATCTGCGTCATATCATCTACAAGTCCGCCGACGCGCCGTGGCGCCGGGCGCGCCGGAACCTCGGCTTGATGATGCGCGAGGGCCTGCTCAAGGAAAACATCGACGGCGAGGCGCTGATGTGGGCGCATGAGCGGCTGATGGCCCGCCGCGAGCAGCGCCGCATCCTGATGATGATCTCAGACGGTGCGCCGGTCGACGACTCGACGCTTTCGGTGAACCCCGGAAACTATCTGGAGCGGCACTTGCGCGCGGTGATCGAACAGATCGAAACCCGCTCGCCGGTGGAGCTCCTGGCGATCGGTATCGGCCATGACGTGACGCGCTACTATCGCCGTGCCGTGACCATCGTCGATGCTGACGAACTTGCCGGCGCCATGACCGAACAGCTGGCCGCACTCTTCGAAGATGAAAGCCAGCGCCGCGGTTCCTCGCGTCTGCGTCGCGCCGGATAATCCATTTCGTTCGGAGGTGGCATTTGCCGCTTCCGAACGCCAATCGGCGGCAGCACGTTCCTGCCTTGGGCCAAAGTCAATTTACGGACAAAGTTTTACAGTCTACCAAGCGGCAAGCGATGATCTCGGTGCGCCGTGGCGGGTGCCTTTCGCGGTCGTGTTCCGTTTCATTCCCATGCTTTTCCTTGAAGGTACCTCTCCCCATGCTTGGCCGCGGACTTCTAGCCCTCCTGCTCCTGGCGTCGACCGGCTCGGCATGGGCCGCCTCAACCAGCGAGACCCTGCCGATCCGCAGCCGCCAGATCAGCAGTTTCGCAGTCGGATCGAGCGTCACCCGGTTCGGCGCGCTGGAGTTCGTCGGCGGACTGGAAATGACCTCGCCAAACGCGCTGTTCGGCGCCATGTCGGCGATCCGGTTTCGGCCGGATGGAGCATCGTTCATCGCGATCATGGACACCGGCCATTGGCTTGAGGGCGCTGTGATCCGCGATGCGGACGGCCGGCTGTCCGGTCTGACGGATCTTGTTGCCACGCCGATGGCCGACCGCAGCGGCGACGTCGGTCTGGCGAAGTGGAAGGTGGATTCGGAAGGACTGGCGCTGCGGGCAGGCCAGGTGGTCGTCAGCTACGAGCAGGCGCACCGCATCGATATTTACCCGGACCCGGGCTTTGCGACATCGACGCCGATCGGGAGCCTGCCGTTGCCGTTTCCGATCAAGGAACTGCGCAACAACGGCGGCATCGAAACCATCGCGGTCGCGCCAAAGGAAAGCCCCTTGGCCGGCGCTACGATCGCGGTCGCGGAGCGCAGCGTCGACAAGGCTGACAATCTGCTGGCAGGCATTCTCGACGGGCCGCAGCGTGGCGCCTTTGCCGTCGTGCGCAGGGATCCCTATGCGGTGACCGACGGCGCATTCCTGCCGAACGGCGACCTGCTGCTCCTGGAGCGGCGCTTCTCGTTCGGTTCTGGTCTCGGCATGCAGATCCGGCGCATCGCCGGCGACACGATCAAGCCCGGCGCCGTGGTCGATGGCGAAGTCATCGTCGAGGCCGACATGCGCCATCAGATCGACAATATGGAAGGGCTCGACGTCGTCGTGCAGCCGGACGGTGAAGTCCGGATCATCGTCGTTTCGGACGACAACCATTCGATCCTGGAGCGCAACCTGATGCTGGAGTTCCGGCTCACGACCGCGCTGACGCAGTAAGCAATCCCTGTTTCGCCTAAGGGCCGAGCGACCCAACTCCTGAAACGAAAAGAGCCGATGATCGCCGTCGTTCGACCGCGATCATCGGCTCGATTTTTTCAGGCCTTGCTTAGGCGGATGCCTTGGCCTCTGCTGCCGGCATCGGCTTGACCACGCTCATCAGCGCGCCATAGGGCAGGAGCATGACGAGGCCGCAGAGAATCTTGACGCTCAAGTCGCCGATCGCCCAGGAAATCCAGCGCGGCGCTTCGGCCGAGAGTACGCCGAGGAGCGGTGCGGTTTCCAGCGCGAAGCTGTCGTTCGGCCCGAAGAACACGAAGAACGGCGCAAAGGCGAAGGAGAAGAACATCGCAGTATCGAGCGCCGAGCCGATCAGTGAGCCGGCCAGGGGCGCATGCCACCAGCTCTGGCGGCGCAGGCGGTTGAACACGGAGATGTCCAGGAGCTGGCCGAACAGGAAGGCGGAGCCCGAAGCAATCGCGATGCGCGGCGTGGCGGCGACGAAGGAGAGCAGGATGGCGACGATGAAGCCTGCGACCACCACACGGCGCGCGATGCGCGGTCCGAACTGGCGGTTGGTGAGGTCGGTCACCAGGAAGGCGAAGGGATAGCTGAAGGCGCCCCAGGTGAGAAGATCACCAAGTTGCATGCCGGCAAGCGATCCCGGCAGCGGAAACTGAACGAGGATATTCGAGGCGACGACCACAAGGGTCATCAGCGCGACATAGACGAAGAACGTACGGTTGATCAGCATTTTTTTATCCTGGGGTATGCCACCAGCTAGAGGGATGAAAGCAGGGTAGTGCACCCGGCCGATGAAGGCAAAAGCGCGCGTCGGTTAAGAAACGCGCGCACGAGAAAAAGGCTTGCCGGATGAACCCGCAAGCCTTTTAAACGCGTGTCAAAGACGATGCGCTGGCGCCGATCAGGCGGCTTCAGCAACCTTCTTGACGATCTGGCGACGCAGCAGGCGAGCGCGCATGCTGAGCTCGTTCTCGTCCGACTTCAGAAGGAAGGCGTCGAGGCCGCCACGGTGTTCAACCGAGCGGAGAGCAGCTGCGGAAACGCGCAGGCGGTAGCGCTGGCCGAGAGCATCGGAAATCAGCGTGACGTTGCACAGGTTCGGCAGGAACCGGCGCTTGGTCTTGTTGTTGGCGTGGCTTACATTGTTGCCCGACTGGACGCCCTTGCCGGTCAATTCGCAACTACGGGACATGGTACACCTATTCTCTTTATCGCCGCCGGACAATGCGGTAGCGGGCCCAGAGCCCAGGCCGCGTTCCTAGGCCATTATTGGAAAGTCGCGGTTCTATAGTCAGAGACGGCCCGCCCGTCAAGCCAAACCTCTTGCATTCTCGGAAAACCACGGTTTTTCCCGGCCGTTCTTCAGATGTGAGGCGGAGATGGCGCAAGAATAATGCCTCGCGGGACCCATTCCAAGCGCTTTTGCTATGCGCTATTTCTTGCGCGAGGACGTGCGGCGGCGGAGAGGCCACCCCGGCGACCGGCGGCAGCGAACCGGGCGTAGAAAAGCCGCAAAGAGCCTGCATTTCAGGGTATTGCGGCGAAATTCAAGCGATGGATTTTTGAAGGCATGAAGTTGCGAAATGGCTTTCGCGTGGCAGCCCTGCTGTCAGCGGTCTCGTTTTCCACAGCATCGTCGGCCGCGGATGTAGAACATCAGACGGATTACAGTATCTCGCTCGCCGGTCTACCGGTTGCGCGCGCCTCCTTCCATACCGAGCTTCAGAAGAATCGCTACACGATCTCGGGAACGCTGAAGTCCGCAGGGCTGCTCGATATCCTCAGCCGCACCTCGGGTCAGACTCAGGTCTCGGGCGTTGTCGACAAGGATCACCTGCGGGCGTCGCAGTATTCGATGTCCTATCGCAGCGGCTCCAAGGGGCGGACGATCAGCGTCACCTATCGCAACGGCAACGTTGTGCATGCAAGCATGACGCCAAAGCGTACGCCCTTGCCGAAGAACTGGGTGCCCGTCACGTCGCGCGACATGCGCAATGTGCTCGATCCGCTCTCCGGTCTCATCATTCCCGCCGACGCGCGTGTCTGCCCCAACACCTTGCCAATCTTCGACGGCGAGTCGCGGCTCGATATCAAGCTTTCGCCGAAGGGGACCAAGCCTTTCAAGACCAAGGGCTTTGAGGGGGAGGTGATTGTCTGCGGCATCCGCTTCGTTCCGAAGGCCGGCTACAAGAAGGGCCGCGAGGATGTCGAGTATCTGCGTCGTCTGCAGACGATGGAGATCTGGTTTGCCAAGGCGCAAGCCGTAAACGTCTATGCCCCCGTCTATGTCCGCATCCCCACCAAGCTTGGGCCGGTCACGGTCTCGGCGACACGATTTGGTGGTTGACGCGCGGTCGCGCTCAACTAAAAGGTTAAATACCGCGAAGCACGGTGATTTTTATCGGCGCAGGTTTCCGTTCAGAGGAATCGCGCCAGGGGACGACTATGAATTTCAAGGCAACTCTGATCGGTTTTTCCGCTATCCTGATGTGGTCGCTGCTGGCTCTGTTCACGGCGGCCTCCGGCAAGATGCCTCCATTCCAGCTTTCGGCGATCTGCTTCCTGATCGGCAGTCTGCCTGGCCTGATCGTGCTGGCGATGCGGCCAGAGCGCCTGGCGCTGCTCAAGCAGCCCGCCAGGGTCTGGATCACGGGTATTGCCGGTTTGTTCGGCTATCACTTTCTCTACTTCACGGCGCTTCGTAACGCGCCGGCGGTGGAGGCCGGGCTGATCGCCTATCTCTGGCCACTGCTGATCGTCGTCGGCTCGGCGCTGCTGCCGGGCGAGCGACTACGCTGGTATCATCTCGCCGGCGCACTCGCTGGCCTCCTGGGCACGATCCTGATCGTGGCGCGCAATGGCGTTGCCTTCGACGATGCCTATCTGCTTGGCTACGGCGCCGCCTTCCTCTGCGCTTTCACCTGGTCCGGATATTCGCTCATCACCCGCCGCTTCGACGCGGTCTCGACGGATGTCGTGACAGGATTTTGCCTCGCCACCTCGATCCTGTCCTTCGTCTGCCACCTGGCGCTCGAAACGACGGTCTGGCCGGGGACGACCTTCGAATGGCTGGCGGTCGTCGGCCTCGGCCTGCTTCCGGTCGGTGCGGCCTTCTATGCCTGGGATTTCGGGGTGAAAAACGGCAACATCCAGCTTCTGGGCGTCGCCAGCTATGCGGCGCCCGTGCTCTCGACGCTGATCCTGATCCTGTTCGGTTTTGCCGAGCCGTCCTGGCGCATCGGGCTCGCCTGCCTGTTCGTCACCGGCGGCGCCCTGCTGGCGGCCAAGGATATGATCTTCCGCAAGCGTGCGGCGGCGGCGCAGCCGGCGGAGTAGAGCTGGAGCGCACCGCGCACTTTGAGCGGCCAGTTCCAGGGGCTGCTATCGCTTGGGCGGCTGCCAGTCGGGGGCCGCCATTTCGAAAGCGGCGAAATCGAATGCCGGCGCGACGGTGCAGCCGACGAGAGTCCAATCGCCGAGCGAAGCCGCAGACTGCCACCAGTTGGCCGGGACGACGCCTTGCGGGCGTTCGCCCGATCGGATGTCGGTGCCAAGCCGCAGTGTTTCGGCCGGCTTCCCATCCTCGGCGATGCTAAGCTCGAGCGGCGCGCCGGCGTGGTAGTGCCAGATTTCGACGGCGTCGCGAACACGATGCCAGTGCGAGCGTTCGCCATGTTCCAGCAGATAGTAGATGGCGGTCGAGTGTCCGCGCGGGCCGCCGTCCGTGTCGCGGAAGGTCTCGATGTACCAGCCCCCCTCCGGATGGCGCGCCAGGGCGAGCGCCGAGATGATCTCTGCCGCTGTGTGCGCTTCAGCCACTA
>NZ_JAEPRP010000027.1:0-20586 GCF_016652895.1 Ensifer sp. SSB1 | reverse complement strand
AGTTATCCTTGCGCTTGCGGATTTCGGCAAAGACCGCGGCATCGTCGGCGTTCTGCATGCCGAGATGGGCGCGGATGCCGGGGTCGGCGGCGCGCAGGAACGGGTTCGTGCGCTTTTCGAGACCGATCGTCGTTGGCGCGGTGAAGCCGCCATCGCAACGCGTCTCCTCGATTTCGGCGGCGCGCGCCTTGAGTTCGGCATTCTCAGGGTCGACCGTGACGGCGAAACGGGCATTGGAGAGCGTGTACTCGTGGCCGAAATAGACCGTCGTGTCGTCCGGCAGCGCCATCAGTCGGCTGAGGGACTGCCACATGGTCGCCGGTGTTCCCTCGAACAGGCGGCCGCAACCGAGTGCAAACAAGGTATCGGCGGCAAAGAGCAGCTTATCCTCCGGGAAGTGGAAGCAGATATGGCCGGCCGTGTGGCCCGGCGTCTCGACCACTTCGACGGAACGGCCGGCAAAGTCGAAGCGCTCGCCATGGCGTACGGTCTTGTCGAGGCCAGGAATCTTTGCGGCTTCACCGAAGGGACCGACGATCGTGACGCCGAAGCGTTCCTTCAGGGCGTCGTTGGCCGCGACGTGGTCGCCATGGTGATGGGTCGTCAGGATATGGGTGAGCTTCCAGCCACGCCGCTCCAGCGCTTCCAGGATGGGCGCTTCCTCCGGCGCGTCGATCGAGGCGGTCAGGCCGCTTTCGGGGTCGTGGATCAGCACGCCGAAATTGTCGGTGCGGCAGAGGAAAAGGTCGAGTTCGAGCGCGGCCATGGCTGGTCCTCCGGTCAGAAGAGGGGAATGCTGCCGAATGTAGCGAGCCTTACCTTGAAGTCTACCGCTTCGAAGCTAACATGTTGCGAATGCATACCGATATTGTCGACCTTCGCGAATTCTATCACTCCGAGCTTGGCCGGATGGCGGAGCAATCCGTCACCATGGCGCTTTCGTCCGTCTGGGCGCGCCTGCCGGACGAGCGGTTGGTGGGGCTCGGCTATGCCGTTCCCTATCTCGAACGGTTCCGCAAGGACACGGAGCGCACCTTCGCCTTCATGCCGGCGGGGCAGGGGGCCGTGAACTGGCCGGTCGCCGAGTTGTCCTCGACGGCGCTGGTGTTCGACGAGGAATTGCCGCTGCCTGACGCCTCGATCGACCGGGTGCTGATGGTGCATTCGCTGGAATTCGCCGAAAGCCCGCGAGAAACCATGAAGGAGATCTGGCGGGTGCTGGCGCCGGGCGGACGCCTTATCATCGTCGTGCCCAATCGCCGCGGCGTCTGGGCGCGCATGGAGCATACGCCCTTCGGCTCCGGTCGCCCCTATTCGCGCGGGCAGCTGACGGCGCTCTTGCGCGAGACCAACTTTACCCCTGGCGCCACGGCGGATGCGCTGTTCTTCCCGCCGTCGAAGCTCAGGGCGATCCTGCGGCTGCGTCGGGGCTTCGAGCGGCTTGGCCGCTGGCTCTGGCCGGTCTTTTCCGGTGTCATCGTCGTCGAGGCACAGAAGCGGCTTTACCAGGGGCTGCCGGTTGCCGCGCGCGCGTCGCGCCGCGTCTTCGTGCCGGTGCTGGCGCCGCACGGTGTGCCGAGCACGCGCGAGCGGCCACACCCCGCGCGCTAAGCTGCACGGGAACCGCCGCGGACCCTCGACAAAAGCCGCTTGCGCCGCTAATGGCTTGACCTCTTTTCCTGCCTGCAGCGCCGCGCGCCTCCCAAGGCACGCACCGGTCGCTGTGGCGCTTTGATGGCCATAGAAAGCTGACCCGATGAGCCTTGCTTCGAAGAGCCCTGAGCCGCGTTCCGGCATCCTGGATATTGCCGCTTATGTGCCGGGCAAGGAGCACGCGCCCGGTGTCGTGAAGGTGCATAAACTCTCATCGAACGAGACGCCGCTCGGCGCCAGCCCGAAAGCGATAGAGGCATTCCAGTCGGTGGCCTTCAACCTGGAACGCTACCCGGATGGCCAGGCGCGGGCGCTTCGCGAGGCGATCGGTGCCGTGCACGGGCTCAACCCAGCAAACATCATGTGCGGCAACGGCTCGGACGAACTTCTCGGGCTGCTTTGCCACACCTATCTCGGCCCCGGCGACGAAGGCATCATCACCGAGCACGGTTTCCTCGTCTACAAGATCCAGATCCTGGCGGCGGGCGCGGTGCCCGTAACCGTCAAGGAAAAGGATGCGCGCGTCGACGTAGACGCGATCCTTTCCGCGGTCACCGAGCGGACGAAGGTCGTCTTCCTCGCCAATCCCGCCAACCCGACCGGCACCTACATCCCCGTCGACGAAGTTCGCCGGCTGCATGCGGCGCTGCCCGAAGGCGTGCTGCTGGTGCTCGATGCGGCCTATGCCGAATATGTGCGCCGCAACGACTATGCCGCGGGTCTTGAGCTCGTCTCGGCCAGCCGCAACGTGGTGATGACCCGCACCTTCTCGAAGATCTACGGCCTTGCGGGCCTGCGCATCGGCTGGATGTATGCGCCCCCGGAGGTGATCGACGCGGTCGACCGTGTCCGCGGCCCCTTCAACCTCAGTGCGCCTTCCATTGCGGCGGGTGCTGCGGCGATCCGTGACCAGGCTTTCGTGGCAACGGCCGTCGATCATAACCTCACCTGGCTTGCGCGCGTTACCGAAGCGCTTGAGGCGATCGGGCTCCGCATCACGCCCTCGGTCACGAATTTCGTGTTGATCCACTTTCCGGAAGAAATCGGCAAGCGGGCCGAGGAGGCCGATGATTTCCTGACGAGCCGCGGTTATATCCTCAGGGCGGTCCGCAGCTACGGCTTCCCCAATGCGTTGCGCATGACCATCGGCTCCGAAGGGGCCAACGAAGGCGTCGTCGCGGCGCTGACCGAATTCATGGGACGGAAATAATGGCTCAGCAGTTTGAAACGATCGCCCTCATCGGGATTGGTCTCATCGGCTCGTCGCTCGCGCGCGAAATCCGCGAGAAGCAGCTTGCCGGTACTCTTGTCGTTTCCACGCGCAGCGAGGCGACGTTGACGCGCACGCGGGAACTCGGGCTCGGCGATCGCTATACGCTTTCGGCCGCCGAGGCCGTTCGCGATGCGGACCTCGTCATCGTCTCGGTCCCGGTCGGCGCGTCCGGCGCTGTCGCCGCCGAGATTGCCGCGCATCTGAAGCCCGGTGCCATCGTCACCGACGTCGGCTCGACCAAAGGCTCGGTGATCGCGCAAATGGCGCCGCATCTGCCGGAGACCGTTCATTTCGTGCCGGGGCATCCGATCGCCGGTACCGAGCATTCCGGTCCGGATGCAGGCTTCGTCGGCCTCTTCCGCGGCCGCTGGTGCATCCTCACGCCGCCGGAAGGCGCTGACGGCGAAGCAGTCGCGCGGCTGCGGCTTTTCTGGGAAACGCTCGGCTCGATGGTTGAGGAAATGGACGCCGAGCACCACGACAAGGTGTTGGCGATCGTTTCGCACCTGCCGCACATCATCGCCTACAATATCGTCGGCACGGCCGATGATCTGGAGACGGTCACCGAATCCGAAGTCATCAAATATTCCGCTTCGGGCTTCCGCGATTTCACTCGTCTGGCGGCATCCGATCCGACGATGTGGCGCGACGTCTGCCTGCACAACAAGGACGCGATCCTGGAGATGCTGGCGCGGTTTTCCGAAGATCTCGCCTATCTGCAGCGGGCGATCCGCTGGGGTGACGGCGACAAGCTCTTCGACCTCTTCACCCGCACCCGTGCTATCCGCCGCTCGATCATTCAGGCGGGCCAGGATACGGCAATGCCGGACTTCGGCCGGCATGCCATGGACCAGAAATAGCCAGAGCAGGTCGAGGAAGCCCGTGGACCGGTCTTCCTTTCTAAAAGATCGCGACGCGCCTTAGAGGGTCGGCAACACGCCGATCGGGATGAAGGCGAGAAACGCCGTGCCGTCGCGCACATTGAGCTTCACGCTAGCCTCATCCTTGCCGTTGGCGAGTGCCTTCAGCATGTTGGCGGTGTTGTCGACGAGATTGGCGTCGTCGGGGATCAGCTTGACCAGATTGGCCCGCCACGCTTCGATGTTCGTCAAGGTCAGCGAGAACTCGCCGGAGATCAACCCCTGATCGTTGACCGAGAAGGGACCCGAAAGCTTGGCGTTCATGCCGGAGCCGAGATCGAGCGTGAGTTGCCGGAGTTCGCCCTTGCTGCCGCGAAACATCTCCGGCGTCGGCGTGGTCGCCATCCATCCGGCCTTGTCGGTGAAGGTCACGTCCGCAGCCACGGTGGCCGGCGGCGCGTAGCTCGGGCCTTCCTCCGGGCGGAGATCGAGCTTATCGACGCTCAAGGCGGCATCAAGGTCTGCCCCGTTCTGGCGAAGATGCAGTTCACCGTGGCTGGCGCCGAAGCCGAGACTGTCGCCCGAGAGCGGCAGACGCACCCGGCCGTTGAGATTGTCATAGGTAAGCGAGGTGCGGTCGACACCGGACAAGGTCGCGCGCACGCTCGCATGCAGCAGCGTCCAGTCGGCAAACACGTTGAGGCCGGGCGAAGCACGGATTTCGGCCGGGCCGTCGAGCTCGATCACTGCGTGGCCGGGCTGGTAGACCTGCGCGGCGGTCCTGAGCGCGCCGAAGGAGGCGGATGTGCCGTGGCGCGTGTCGTCGAGATGGACCTTGTCGCAGAAGAGGCCGATGCGGAACGGAAAGCCGCGCACGTCCATGTTCGTGCACTCGCCGCCGAGGCCGGTTGCCTGTCCATCGGCAAGACGGGCCGCAAGACGCTTCTCGATCTGATCGGCGGCGAGGAACCAGCCGGCCGAATAGATGCCGGCGACGAGCACGATGCCTGCCGTCAGCCAGCGGAATTTCCGGCTGACTGGCGAGGGGTTGGAAACTGCGGTTGCCGACATGGGCGCGGGTCCTCACTCTAAACTAGGTCACGGCTGCCTTTCGGGTGGCGCCGTCGATCCGCAAAACTATTCTTTCGTTCGGGTGCACGAGGATGAGCTTGTCTCTTTCGTGCCGAGATGCTGTGCCGTAGAAACCGACATGGCTGACCATTCCTGAAGGCCGATGATGATTCGGCGGCGAGAGCAGACAGCGCGGATTGAATGACAGTGGATATGGACGAATTTTGGGTCTTTGGCTACGGGTCGCTGATGTGGAACCCGGGCTTTGCCTTCGAGGAGAAGCTGACGGCACGCGCATTCGGCTATCGCCGGTCGCTTTGCGTGCATTCCTGGGTTCACCGCGGCACCGAACAGCGGCCGGGACTGGTGCTTGGGCTCGACCGTGGCGGCTCCTGCATCGGCACGGCATTCCGCGTCGAGCGCGGGCAGGCGACTGATGTCGTCGACTATCTGCGCGAGCGGGAACTGGTGACCCATGTCTACAAGGAACGCACGATGCCGGTGCTGCTTGCCGACGGGCGGCGGGTTCCGGCGCTCGCC
Source organism: Ensifer sp. SSB1 (assembly GCF_016652895.1). Lineage (NCBI taxonomy): Bacteria > Pseudomonadati > Pseudomonadota > Alphaproteobacteria > Hyphomicrobiales > Rhizobiaceae > Ensifer > Ensifer sp. SSB1. The sequence continues at coordinate 15,189 of NZ_JAEPRP010000027.1, read as the reverse complement.
TATGTCATCGACCGGGCCCATGTCCAATATGCCGGAACGCTGAGCACCGGCGAGGCAGCCGACATCGTCGCGGTATCGACCGGGAAGTCCGGGCCGAACAGCGAGTATGTGTTCAACACGCTTGCCCATCTCAAGGAAATGGGAATTCGCGATCATTGGCTGGAAGAGGTGGTCGGCCTGCTCGAGCAGACGCGCCAGCGCGCGCGGGCCTGACTGCTCAGGCCCTGCCGGCGGCCTTCAGTTCCTTCAGCCGTTGCTCGGCGGTCGGCGGCAGCGGCAGGTGCGGATTGTTCTTCACCGTTTCGACGAGCAACTCGTCGCTTGCCTTCTCCGTGACTTCCACCAGTTTGGCAAGGAAGGCGTCCGGGTCCATGCCGGCCTCGATCGGCGGCAGAATGCGGACCTTGAAGTGGCCGGGAAAACGCAGGAACTTGCGGCGCGGCCAGAAGAGCCCGGGATGCATGGCGACCGGCACCACCGGCACATTGAGGTCACGGTAGAGGCGTGCGATGCCGTATTTGTATTGGGCAGGCGCGCCTGGCGGCCGGCGCGTACCTTCCGGATAGATGATGAGCTCGCGGCCAGTCGCCATTTCCTGCTTGGTGCGATCCATGACGCCGGTCATGGCCTTGCCGCGCGCCGCGCGATTTACCGGAACCATGCGTTGCTTGAGCACATACCAGCCGAAGAGCGGGATCCAGGTGAGTTCGCGCTTCAGGATATAAAAGGGATCGCTGAGCCAGGGCAAAAGCGCGTAGGCGTCCCAGAAGGATTGGTGCTTGGGGGCGAAGATGTAGGGGACATCAGGGATGTTCTCCAGACCCTCGATCTCGAAGGTCGTCCCGACCATTTTTTCGAGCAGCCAGTGATTGCTGCGCACCCAGTTCTTGGGAACGAACCAGGCCTTCTTGCGCGGCAGCAGGAAATAGATCGGCGTCAGCACGATCATCTGCACGATCAGATTGGCGTAGAACACCATGTTGAAAAGGATCGAACGCAAGACGATCATCAGGCACGCTCTCGTAGGCGAGTTCTCGGGGACCGACGTCAGGCCGGTTGATCGCTGCCTACACGAAACCGTGCCGAAGGAAAACTGCCCTCATTCACTTTGCAGCAGCGAAGTATTAGCTCGCCCTACTCTTCCGCGGGCGTGGCGCGTGAGGGATCGGTGCGCAGGCCGCTGGTCGGACGGGCGCCGGCGAAATCGCGAACCGATGCGATCGTGTATTTCCCGAATTCCAGGAGGATCGATTTCAGCACCATCGGGTTGCGCAGCCAGTTCGTCGTCTTCAGATCGGAGTTGACCACCGGGTAGGGGATGAACTCGGTCTCCGGGCGGGTGCGCCGAAGCTCCAGCAGGCTGCGCGGCATGTGGTAATTGTTGGTGACGACGAGGATGCTGGTATAGCCGCGATCACGGATCCACTGCGCGGTCTCGGTGGCGTTGCCGATCGTATCGATCGCCTCATGGCCAATATCGACGCAGCATTTGAAGAGATCGGCCGAGCTTTGAGTATTGCGGCGGATCTGACTGCCCGTCGTCGTCGGGTGGACGCCGGAGATGAGCAGGCGTTTGCCGGCGCCACCCTTCAGGAGGTCGACTGCCTGGTCGATGCGTTGGAAGCCGCCAGTCAGAACAACGATGGCGTCCGCCTTGGGATGCACTGGCGGCTGCAGCGACGCGACGGTGTCGGCGAAATTGAGGAAAGCGGCAATCAGGAGCGCGAGCGGTAGCAGCAGGACGAAGAAGGTCCGTCGGAGAATTTTGCGCAAGAGGCTGCGGGGCCGCCGGCGATCGTCGGCTCTCCCCTGCCATTTGCCTCCTTCGGCCATCCCGCTCCCGCGTAATTCTCGCGCCATCATGATTCTCTTCACATAATCGCAGATTACGGCAAGGAATGGATCGAGGCACGGCGAAACATTTGGGGGTCAGCTCTGATACAGGTCCGTACGGCCAGGGTCCGAACGGATGAGATCGATCTCGTAGATCGTGCGCATGACGGTGAGGCGCGCCGTCACGGTTGTCAGGATGGCGATGACGACGATGATGGCGGCGATACCGAGATAGCCGCCGTAGCCAATAGTGAAGGTGCCGAAGAGCGCAGTTGCCTGATCGGTCTGCGGTGTCGCCAGTGTCCGAGACTGCCAGAAGCCGGCAAGCGCGAAGGACAGGGCAGCGAGCAGACCGCCGGTACCGGCACCCTTGAGGCTGATCCTCAAGAAATGCTTCTGGAATTCGGAGGCGACGAAACCGGCTTCAGCGCCGACGAAATGCAGCACCTCGACGATGTGACGGTTTCCGGAAAGGGCGCCGCGGGTGGCGAAGATCACCGTCAGCACCATGGCCGAGAAGACCAGCGCCAGCACGCCGGTGCCGATCATGGCGGTGGTGTTGGCCATGGCGACGAGCCGGTCGACCCAGGTGCGGTGATCGTCGAGGAAGGCCTGCGGGATAGTTTCGGTCAGCGCCTTGCGCATGGCGGCGAAGTCGGGTGGATTGCTTTCGTCGATGGTAATGATGATCAGCCGCGGTACCGGCAGTTCGTCAAGATCGAGGCCCTCGCCGAGCCACGGTTCCAGCAGGCGCGCGGTAGCGGCGCGGTCGACGATCTTGCCATCCGTCGTACCGCTGAAGGTCAGCGCCAGATCGCGCGCGTCGGCAAGCGCCTTTTCCATGTCGAGGCTGTCGTCCGGCTTGATCTGAATGGTGATCTCGCGCGAGATCTGCGACTGCCAGCTTTGGGCCGTTGCACGAACCATGCTGACGCCGCCAAGCGTCAGGCAGGCAAGGAACGACATGATGGCGATGACGCACATCAGCGCATGGCCGGAGACATTGGTCGAAGGCACGATCGGGCCGGTCGGCCGCACGCGCATCTCGGTTCGGCGCGGCTGCTGTTCCGGGGGCTGCTCGGCTGGGCTCTTGTTTTGGCGTTTCGTGCGGCTGTCACTCATAGATGTCGAGCCGCCCCTGGGAAAGGATCATGCGCCGCGCTTCTACCTGATCCATCAGCGACAGATCGTGTGTAGCGATCACAACCGCCGTGCCGAGCCGGTTCAGTTCGAGGAACAGATTGAGCAGGCGCCGGGCCATCGGCGGATCGACGTTGCCGGTCGGCTCGTCGGCAAGCAGGATCTCGGGCCGGTCGATCAGCGCCCGGGCAATCGCTGCGCGCTGCTTCTCGCCGCCTGAAAGGACCGGCGGCAGGACGTTGATACGCTCGCCGAGCCCGACCCACTTCAGCAACTCCAGAACGTCGGCGCGATAGCTCGATTCTTCCTTGCCGCGGACACGCAGCGGCAAGGCGACGTTCTCATAGGTGGTGAGGTGGTCGAGCAGCCGGAAATCCTGGAAGACGATGCCGACGCGCCGGCGCAGCATCGGGAACTCCTCGCGCGGGATCGACGAGATGTTGCGGTCGAACATCCGGATCAGGCCGCGCGTCGGCTGCAGCGACAGGAACAGCAGTCGCAAAAGGGTGGTCTTGCCGGCGCCCGACGGGCCGGTCAGGAACTGGAACGAGCGGCGCGGAATATCGAAGGTCAGGTCCCGGAGGATTTCCGGTCCCATGCCATATCGCAGTCCGACGTTCTCAAAATGAATCAAGCGGCAGCCCAGTCTCTTTCACGGCCCTTCAACCGACGGCCGGTTCCGGTCCTCCGCGCATAGGACGACCAGCCTCGAAAGGCAAAACCGCCAGCGGAATCATGGTTAAGCAGCAGTTAATTTTTCATGAAAAGGTGCCGCTTTCGCGACGTCTTTCCGAAACATTAACCATTCCGGTTTACGTGTCGGAAAGATTTGATGCAATGCCTAGATTCTTGCACGCTCAAGGGTTCGCGCATTGCCCGATGGTTTCGCAGCCGAGGTGGTGCGTCGAACGGCCGCGCCGTCTCCGCGTGAGACAGGAGGAACTGGTCATGCATGCATTCCGGACCAAAGCCGCAGGCGCCTCCGCGGACTTCTTGCCGCCCGAAAGGGGTGGGCGTGAGGCAGCCGCAATGTCGAGACGCGTCGACTACGTCGATGCCGAGTTCGAGGTGATTGCCGGCCCGTCGCGCCGTGCGCCCTACGCGGTGTTCAACGACAATGCGAAGAGCGGAAATCGGAAACGGCCGACCTTGACGGTCGTGGCCGAAAAGACATCGCTTGCTGCCCGGGTGCTGAGCCTTGCCGAAGGGCGGCTGCGCGACATGCCGGCGCGCCGCTTCGCCGGCCTGGTCGCGGGTTTCGCGCTCGCATCCTTCCTGGGGATTGTCGGTTTTGCCGGTGACGGGCAGGCAGATGTGCAGCCGCTGTTGATCACAGGGGTGACGAGTACACTCGACTATTCCGGCGGCATGCGGGTGCTTTCCGTCTACGGTTCGATCGACAACCGTTCGGACGTCGAACAGCGTTTGCCACTCGTCCTGGTAGGGGTGGCTGCCAACGGGCGGCAGGTGACGACCACGCGTGTGATGCCCGAAGGTGCAGCGATTGCCCCCGGCGAGAGCCGCCATTTCATGACGCGGCTGCCCTATGCAGGTGGAAAAATGCCCGATGTGACGGTTTCCTTCGCTGAAAACGGTGTTTCGACACGCTGATTGTGCTAAGCGGCGCGGATGGGAAGGCTTCGGTCTTCCGGATGAAACGCTGGAGAAGCCTTGATGCCCGTCGTTCGCGGTAAGAATATCGAACCTCTCTACACGGCCGAAACGATTGCCGCGCGCAACAGCGAGCTGGCCGGGATGATCGTCAACGGTCCGCACAAGGATCTGCTGGTAATCGCGGTGCTCAAGGGGTCGTTCATCTTCGCCGCCGACCTGATCCGCGCCATGCATACTGCCGGCCTTGCGCCGGAAGTCGAGTTCATCACGCTGTCGAGCTACGGCACCGGCACCGTCTCGCAGGGCGTCAAGATCACCAAGGATATCGACAGTGACGTGCACGGGCGCGACGTGCTCCTGATCGACGACATTCTCGAATCCGGCCGGACGCTGCGTTTCGCCAAGGAGCTGATGTACGAGCGTGGCGCCCGTAACGTGACGATCGCCGTGCTGCTCGACAAGCGGGTCAAGCGCCGGGTCGAGCTCGAGGCCGATTATGTCGGTTTCGAGTGCCCCGATCATTTCGTCGTCGGCTACGGCATGGACGTGGCCTACGCCTTCCGCGAGCTGCCTTTCGTGGGTGTCGTCACGGATGACGCCGAGTAAGTGTGCCAAAGTGGGACGTCGGCCCTGAAATTCGGTCGCTCCGCGTTTACCGAACACAAACGAAAAACTGGTTGGTTGGGGACGCACCGCGTGGTGATTCCCTTTCGGATTCGCGGTGCTGCAGCGCCGTCGTGTCCGGTCGATGACCGACGCCCGCTGTAACCTTTTGGATCAGGTGCGGGCGCCGGCGTGAAGCCGCGCCTCGGAAACGCGGAGGCCATGATGGCGAAGATCCTGATTACCGAGGACGAGGATGCGTTGCGTTCCTTCGTCGCGCGGGCACTGAAGCTCGACGGCCATGAGACGGTCGAGGCGGGCGACGGTGCCGACGGCCTTGCCTGCCTGCAGAGCGAGGCTTTCGATCTTCTGCTTTCCGATATTCGCATGCCGGTGATGGACGGGATCGAACTGACGCATCAGGCGTCGGCCGCTTTTCCGGCAATGAAGATCCTGCTGATGACCGGCTATGCCGAGCAGCGGGAACGCGCCGACGATCTGGCCGACAAGATCGTCGACGTCATCTCCAAGCCCTTCTCCCTTCCCGATATCCGCAAGGCCGTTGCGCTGGCGCTCGCCGCCTGACAACCCCCAATCCGAACACTGATTGCTGCCAAGGGTGCACGCGAGAGCCCACGCTGCACAACGCCGCACCTTTGTGGCGCTGACGTATCAGATCGACTGGCGCGAAGCTGCGTCGGGCCTCATTGCATGTCGAGCAGGCGCTCGAGATATTGGCGCTCAACCTCCGGCGACAGATTGTCTCCGAGCCGGCGGCGGATCTCTTCGAGGATCTGACGGGCGCGTTGCGTGTCGAACTCCTCGGGCACCTTGACGTGGTCGCCAAATTCCGGACCCCGGTTGTTCTGGGGCCGGCCGAGCGGGTCGCGGTCGTTCTGGCCGAATTGCGGGACGCCCATGCCGGGGCCCTGACCCTGGCTCTGCATCTGGTTCATCATGTCCTGGGCGCCCTGGCGCAGCGCCTGTAGCGCGCGGCCCTGGTTGCCGACTGCCTGTTCGCCCTGGCCCTTGCCAAGCGCGCCGGAGGCGCCATCCATTTCGCGCTGGGCCTCGCCGAAGCCCTTGCCCGGCTTGATGCCCATGTTTTCCAGGCTCTTGTTGAGTTCGCCAAGCTGCTTGCCAAGTGCGTCCTGCTGCTGCTTCAGCTGCTTGAGTGCATCCTTCAGCTGTTCGGCGGTCATGTCGTCGAGCGGGTTTGGCTGGCCATTCGGATCGCCTTGCTGTCCCGGATCCTGGGGCATTTCCTGACCGAAGAGCTCGTTATCCTCGCCCTGCAGCGGGTCGCCTCGCTGCATCCGGTCGCGCTGCGCCTGGTCGAGCTTGAAGGTCTCGTCCATGAGCTTCTGTTGATCCTGCAGCAATTTTCCGAGCTTTTCGATCTGCTGGCTCGCGGCATCGTTCTGCTGACCCATCTGCTGTTGGCCGCGACCGGCCTGCAGATTGTTCATCATGCGCTGCAGTTCCGAAAGCATCTGACGCGCCTGATCGCGCGCACCGGAGCGCGCCAGGTTCTCGATCTGGTTCATCATCCTCTCGAGGTCCTGCTGGCGCAGCATGTTGTTCGGGTTCATCTTTCCGGCCATGCGCGGGTCTTTTGCCGCCTGCTGGGCGAGAGCCTGCAGGTATTCCTGCATGGCTTGACGCAGCTCCTGCATCAACTTGGCGATTTCCTGGTCGGATGCGTTGCGCTCCAGGGCGTCCGAGAGCGCTTGCTGCGCGTCGCGCAGGCGCCGTTCGGCGAGTGACAGGTCGCCATCTTCGATACCGAGTGCGATCTCCCAGAGGTATCCGGCGGCGTCACGCAGCATGTCGTCATTGTAGGCAAGCGCCATGCGCGTGCGCGCCGACTTCAACAGCAGGAAATGCGTGAGGTTTGGGATCCAGTCCTCGGCAAGGGAGGTCACGGCATCGTTGAGGTCGATCGCGCGCCGCACCTCGTTGGCATTGAGCGCGAAGACCTGGCGCTGTTCCGCCACCGCACCGGCGAGCGGCTGTATGAACTGGCGGGCAGGCAGGGTCATCTCGTGCGGCGGGCTGCGGCCCTCCTGGCCCGCGGCGTCGCGGGCAACCAGGGTAACCTGCACGCGCTTGCCGGCAAGCGGATGCTCGCTGAGGTTCCGGCTCGTCGTGCCCTTGGCCTCGCGCGCATTGCGGCGCGGCAGGTCGAGCCGGTACTCCGGCAGCGGATAAAGCGGACGGGCGCCCTCAGGGGCTTCCTCGAGCGGTTTGATCTCGGCCCACGCCTGGGCGATGCCATAATCGTCCGTCGCAGTGAAAGTGATCTCCAGTGCCGCGTTGACGGTGGGACGAGGAATGCCGTCGAAGGAGATCTGCGGCACGCCGTCCGGAATGATCTTGAACGCCCAGCGGCGATCGCCGACGACGAGTTCGCCGTCCTTGACGATCTTGTAGACATGGTTGCGCACGGCATTCGGATTGCGCGCCGGCTCCGTTGCAACCATTTCGGCAACCTTCGGCCCGGCGTCGCCCACCTTCGGCTTGGTCTGCGTTTCCTCAGGCTTCTGGCCGGCCGCCGGAATGGCGACTGCCTCGGCCGCGCCGTTCTCGGAGAAGCGAACGATCTGGTCCGGTCCTGAGCCGGTGACCCGCACCGTCACGTCACTGAACTGCGGGATGGTGATGACCCCGGTGTCTTCTGTCGCCGATGCCGTTTCCGGCTTGCCGGTGAGGAAGATCGGCGCGCGGCCGGTATAGGCCGGCGGCGTCACCCAGGCGTCGACGCGTATGTCAGCCGTTTCGACAGAAGCCTGCGGCAAGCGCAAGGCGTCGCTGAGCAGGCCGGCACGGTTGGAATAGGAGTAGGCGAAGGCGACACAGGCGAGAAGCACAGGCACGGCGCGCAGGGCATAAGGATCGTGCCGGGCGATATCGGGACGCGGAAGCCCGGTATCGAGGGCGCCGATCATCCGCGCCATGCGGGCCTGGTGTTCGCGCCACAGCGCTTCGCTCAAGGGGCTGTCTGTGGCCGGCCTATCGTCCTGGACGCGGATCGCCTGGTGGGGCAGGGCGTTGCGCTCCTCCAGCATGCGGTCGGCGTCGACAGTGCCGGGCAAACGGATCCGCGCGAGCGGCACGAGAGATGCAAGGAAGCCGATGGCGAAGGCAAAAAGGGCCGCGGCATGCAGCCAGAACGGCGCCACGCGGAAGAAGCCAAGCCAGGCGAAGGCGAGAAACAGGAGAACGATGGAGCCGGGGAGCAGGATGCGCGGCAGAAGCTGCTCGGCGACCAGCACCGAGCGCGCCAGCCATCTCTTCAGTGCCAGGGTTCTCGAAAACGGCTTCGGTTGTGGCGTTTCATCCTGCCGGAATTGCGTCATCCGCCCAAGTTTCCTTTCGGTCGCCCATCACGCACGTGGCTGACCTCAATATAGTAAAGCGAGATGTTCCCGGAAAGCGGCGCACACTTTCGCTTGTCACCTCCAGCGCTGCGCATCTTGTCGGACGCGCATAGGTCGCTGCTGCAGCTTTCAGGATACCATCGTTTGTGGCGAAGACGAGGGCGCAAACAGAATCGTGATCGCCCGGATGGCCGATCCACAGATTGTCGTCGTTCATGCCGGCTGGCTCAGGCGAGCCAGTCCGGCACCGAATCGAGGCCGATCAGCGCGTCATGGTCCTGGCGCGGGCGGATCACGTGGAAGCGGTCGCCCTTGACCAGAACTTCGGGGATCAGCAGGCGGGAATTGTAGGTGCTGGCCTGTACGGCGCCGTAGGCGCCGGCCGAGCTGACGGCGAAGAGATCGCCCGGCTTCGGCATGGCCATCTCGCGGTCGAGCGCGAGGTAGTCGCCGGTTTCGCAGACCGGGCCGACGACGTCGGCGCGGATGCGCGGAGCGTTGGCGGCGGAGATGCGAACGGGGCGGATCTCGTGATAGGCCTCGTACAGCGTCGGACGGATCAGGTCGTTCATCGCACCGTCGACGATGACGAAGGTCTTGTCGCCGCCATCCTTCACGTAGAGCACTTCGGTCACGAGGATGCCGGCATTGCCGACGATCAGCCGGCCCGGCTCGGTGACGATCTTGCAGCCAAGCGACTGCAGCTGGCTCTTGACGATTTCCGCGTAGGCATCCGGCAGCGGCGGCGGGTTGTTGTCGTCCTGGTAGGGAATGCCGAGGCCCCCGCCGATATCGACATGGTCGATCGAGTGGCCGTCGGAGCGCAGCGTGTCGACCAGTTCGCGCAGCAGCTTGAAGGCGTCGTCGAAGGGCTGCAGTTCGGTGATCTGGCTGCCGATATGCATGTCGATACCGGTCACCTGGATACCCGGCAGGCTGGCCGCATGAGCATAGACGGCGCGAGCGCGCTCCCAGGAAATGCCGAACTTGTTTTCCTTCTTGCCCGTCGAGATCTTGGAATGGGTCTTCGCATCGACGTCAGGGTTGATGCGGAAGGACACATGGGCGCGCTTGCCGGCGCGCACGGCCCGCTGGTTCAGCACCTCGAGTTCCGGCTCGGATTCGACGTTGAAGCAATAGATGCCGGCGTCCAGCGCCAGGTCCATTTCGTGCGGCGTCTTGCCGACGCCGGAAAACATGATCCGGCTTGCGGGAATGCCGGCCGCAAGCGCACGGCGGAGTTCGCCGCCCGAGACGACGTCGACGCCGGCGCCGAGGCGGCCGAGCGTCTTCAGCACCGCCTGGTTGGAATTGGCCTTCATCGCATAGCAGACCATCGCGTCGACATCGGCGAAGGCCTTGGAAAAGACCGTGTAATGGCGCTCGAGCGTCGCGGTCGAGTAGCAATAGAAAGGTGTGCCGACGGCGCGCGCGATGTCGGTGACCGGCACGTCTTCAGCGTAGAGGATTCCGTCGCGGTACTGGAAGTGGTTCACGGGCTGCAGCTCGGCTTTGAGCAATTCCAGGAAAGTTTATAGCGATTTTCCGTTCGGAACTGCGAATTTTCAAAGAGTTAGATCAAGTCAGTGTTTCGCGGGAAACGATGAAGGGATCTAAAGGAGGGGATCGAGCAGGAAAGGACGGTCGTCCGGCTTTTCCTTTTGCTCCACGGTTCCGGCGGGCGCCTTGGTGTTGATCGGAGCCGTCGAACCGGGACGGTCGAGATCGCCCTTGCGTCCGCAACCGACAAGAACCAGCCCGGGGATCGCCAGCAGGAGCGCAAGCCGGGCCGCCTTCGTGAATGTCATCGTTATTTTCCTTCGCGGGACTGATGCTGGTGCGATGTCTTATCGATTTTTCAGGCGCTTGTGCACCCTGAATTTGCGGGCGGAGGCCGCCCGCACCTTCGTCCAGCTCTTAGTTGCGAGCGCGCCACCAGGCGATCTGCTTGCGGACCTCGTTGGGGGCCGTGCCGCCGAAGGAGGTGCGGCTGGCAACCGAAGCCTCGACCGTCAGAACGTCGAAGACCTTGTCGGTGATATCGGCATGGATCGACTGCAGATCGGCAAGCGAGAGATCCGCAAGGTCGCATGCCTTCTGTTCGGCAAGTGCTACGGCGCGGCCGGTGACGTGGTGGGCGTCGCGGAAGGGCAGGCCTGCCTCGCGCACCAGCCAGTCGGCGAGATCGGTCGCAGTCGAATAGCCGGAGCCGGCGGCGGCCTTCATGCGGTCGCTGCGGATGGTCATGTCACGCACCATGCCGGTCATGGCGGCAATCGCCAGCTCGAGGCTTTCTGCAGCGTCGAAGACCTGCTCCTTGTCTTCCTGCATGTCCTTGGAATAGGCGAGTGGCAGGCCCTTCATGACCGTGAGCAGCGCGATCAACGAACCGTTGATGCGGCCTGTCTTGGCGCGCACCAGTTCGGCGGCGTCCGGATTCTTCTTCTGCGGCATGATCGAGGAGCCGGTCGAAAATGCATCCGACAGGCGGATGAAGCCGAACTGCGGCGTCGACCAGATGACGATCTCTTCCGCGAGGCGCGACAGGTGCGTGGCCGTGATCGATGCCATCGACAGGAATTCGAGTGCGAAGTCTCGGTCCGACACGGTGTCGATCGAGTTGCGGGTCGGGCCGGCAAAGCCGAGCGCCGTGGCGGTCATGTGCCGGTCGATGGGGAAGCCGGTGCCAGCAAGCGCTGCGGCACCAATCGGGCTTTCGTCCATGTGCTCGATGGCATGGCGTACGCGCGAGCGGTCGCGGCCAAACATCTCGACATAGGCCATGCAATGGTGGCCGAAGGTGACGGGCTGAGCCGTCTGCAGGTGCGTAAAGCCCGGCATGACGGTATCGGCATGTTCCTCGGCGCGGTCGAGGAAGGCGGCGATGAGCGCCGTCAGCGCCTTCTCGGTCCGCTGCAGCTCTTCCTTGACCCAGAGGCGGAAATCGAGCGCCACCTGGTCGTTGCGCGAGCGGGCGGTATGCAGGCGTCCGGCGGCGGGGCCGATCAGCGTTGCAAGCCGCGCCTCGATGTTCATGTGGATGTCTTCGAGGCGACGCGAGAATTCGAACTGGCCGCTTTCGATCTCTGACAGGATCGTGTTGAGGCCGTGAACGATCTTGTCTTTGTCTTCAGCAGAAATGATGCCTTGATGCGCCAGCATGGTCGCATGCGCTATTGAGCCGCGGATGTCCTGGGCATAGAGCTTCTTGTCGAAGCCGATCGAGGCATTTATCTCCTCCATGATCGCGTCCGGTCCCGAGGCAAAGCGACCGCCCCACATTTGGTTGGAGGATTTCGTCTCGGAATTGCCGTCAGCCATGAAGAATGCCCGCCTTGGAGAATGAAATGCCCGACCAGAAGAAATCCCCCCCGGCCGTGAAACTGTTCGCGCTCGCCGCCCTGTTTGGCGTGATCGTCGGTGCGGCAGCGGTATACGTGAAGGAGACCGGGTCTGGCAATGGCGAGGGAACCGAAACGGCGAATGCCAGCTGCCCGCTGACATCGGCCAAGGTCGCATCATTGACGCCGTTCATGAAGGGACATGTCGCCGCAATGTCGCCGGCGTCAACGCCGCGGCCGATCGCGCTCGACTTCAACGGTCCCGACGGCATGCCGACCAATGTCTCGGCCTTTGCCGGCAAGACCCTGCTCGTCAATCTCTGGGCCACCTGGTGCGTACCCTGCCGCGAGGAGATGCCGGCGCTGAACGCGCTGCAGAAGTCGCTCGGCAGCGACAAGTTCGAGGTCGTCGCAATCAATATCGATGTCGGCGACGACGAGAAGCCGAAGGCGTTTCTCGACGAGACCGCCGTTCACGATCTTGGCTACTACCGTGACGCCTCCATGGGCGTGTTCAACAACATGAAGAAGGAAGGCCTTGCCTTCGGCCTGCCGGCAACGCTGCTGCTCGACGACAAGGGCTGCCTGATCGGCTCGATGAACGGCCCGGCCGCCTGGGACAGCGACGACGCGAAGGCGCTGATCACCGCTGCCGTCGGAGGGTAGGGTTCACCCTCTGACAGGTACGTCGCGATTGTTGCGCAACAGATACCACTGAACCTTGTGGGGCGTGAAATGCCCTGCTGCTGCGCGGCTCCATAGCGGTGTCGTATGGTCGCCGACGATGAAAATGTCGGTCGGCGGCAAGGTCGGGTCTTTGGCAATCGTCGCAACGCTGTCAAAGACGTCGGCCCACAACTCGGTCAACTCGCACACTTGCGTGTTCTTTATCGCCGCTGCGTTTCTGCCACACTTCAGATCGCCTCCCTGCTTGCGCACGTAGGGGATGTGGGAATTCAGTGTCAGCCAATACAGAAATTTCCGTTCGGTCGGCTGTTTCAGCAGCCGGTCGCGGACGGCGTCGGCGACGTCTTTGTCGCACAGACCGGCAAAAACGCTGCCGCAGAGCCGGCGAAACCGATCATCGGCGGCCGTCAGACTTTCGAGGAAGTGCGTTTCCTGAAAGCCAATTCGTGGATACCACGTCTCCCGCTCGAACATCTGTTGCGAAAAGCCGTGATAGGAAATGGTGCGGTAGCCGCGACCGGCCATCGCCGCGGGGAAGCAGTCGTAGGCGACCTGATCCAGATAATCCCTGTGGTCGCCCCATCGCCCGCAGAGTTCGCGAGATTCCGCCCCGGTTGTCGAGCCCTCGAAGTTGCTGAGGCCGCTTGAAAGCGCGTAGCGCCCGGTATCGAGGGCCGGTTGGAGGCGCTGTGAGAGAATTGCGGCATGCGCAGGGTCGGACAGTGCACCAAGACCCTCCACCATGACGAACAGCATGTTTCGCCCCCCGTCCGCAACGGCTGCGGAGGTGATGCCGTTGATTGTAAGGGCGCTTTCGAATGATTGAGCAGGCTGCTTGAGGAAAGGGCGATTGATTTGGCGCTCAAATGACGCCACGCCGATTGCAACCAGGATCGCTGGCAGCACCATTGCACCTTGCAAAGCCTGCCGATTGCGGTTCACAACGGCGGCGATTGCAAGGCCGTTAGCGACAAAGAAGCCGAGCACCACCACGTAAAAAGCCGATGAGGTGAGATCGAGGGACGCCATGTAGCGCATCGACTGGATCGCAGTACCGAACGGCAGATGGAATACCGCCATAGCCACGAGGCTCAGATCAACGACGGCAACGAGCGGGAACAGAAAATAAGCGAGCGCAGGCCGCGTGCGTAGCGCGAGTGCACCCGCAAACACGTAGAGCAATGGCGAAAGCGGTCGAGTTGCCACGTAGAGCGGCAAGACCAGAAGCATCACCAGATTGGGCGCCACGCCGAGGATCAGGGCAAAGCGCCACGCCCTCGCGTTCAGCAATGATGGGACCGACCGCGCTGCTCTTGCGGCTATGGCTTGCGAACCCATTCTCTCTCCCCACCTGGTTGGGAGAGCCTAGCGGCATCGTCTTTAAATTATACTACCATCGTCGCGCGCATTTTCGTCTGAATGTGTATTCAGAGACGAGTTCGTCGCGATAAAATTGCCTTTCGGGGACAAACTTATCGGGTCGGAACTGGTACTTCGCCGCGGTAGTCGTAGAAGCCGCGGCCGGACTTGCGGCCGAGCCAGCCTGCCTCGACATACTTCACCAGAAGCGGGCAGGGGCGGTACTTGGAGTCCGCCAGGCCATCATAGAGCACCTGCATGATCGACAGGCAGGTGTCGAGGCCGATGAAGTCGGCAAGCTGCAGCGGGCCCATCGGATGGTTGGCGCCCAGCTTCATGGCCGTGTCGATCGCCTCGACGCTGCCGACACCCTCGTAAAGGGTATAGATCGCCTCGTTGATCATCGGCAGCAGGATGCGGTTGACGATGAAGGCCGGGAAATCTTCTGCGACCGTTACGGTCTTGTCGAGCGTCGCGACGAATTCCTTGGCGGTCTTGAAGGTTGACTCGTCCGTGGCGATGCCGCGCACGAGCTCGACGAGCTTCATGACCGGAACCGGGTTCATGAAGTGGATGCCCATGAAATGCTCGGGACGATCAGTGGCCGAGGCGAGGCGCGTGATCGACAGGGAAGAGGTGTTGGTTGCGAGGATCGCTTCCGGCTTCAGGATCGGACAAACCTGGCCGTAGATCTTGCGCTTGATGGTCTCGTCTTCGGTAACAGCTTCGATCACCAGGTCGGCCTGAGACAGGTCGTTGATGTCGGATGAGCCCTTGATCAGCGCGAGCGCCGCCTTGCGGGCCTCGTCGGTCATCTTGCCCGAGGATACCTGGCGGGCGAGGTTGCCGTTAACGGTGGCAAGCCCCGCTTCGATCCGGTCAGCGGCAAGATCGTAGATCTGCACCTTGTATCCGGCAATTGCCGAAACATGCGCAATGCCGCAGCCCATTTGCCCGGCACCTATAACTCCGACCGTCTTGATCATTGCGGCGAACATCCATCTTCAAGAGTGGGCGGCAGGGCCGCCTCAGACACGCAAACCGGGCCGGTTTGGCCGGCCCGGTAGATTGTTAATGCCAAGTCCGCGCTTTTGCCAGCCCTTTTCACGGGTGCGGCAGGCGGCCACTGGCGGTCGGTTACAGGGCCTTCTGCAGCTCCGGCAGGGCCTCGAAGAGATCGGCGACGAGGCCGTAGTCGGCGACCTGGAAGATCGGCGCCTCTTCGTCCTTGT
>NZ_JAEPRP010000293.1:0-4946 GCF_016652895.1 Ensifer sp. SSB1 | reverse complement strand
ACGATGCTGTCGATGCGTTGAAGCGGATAGCTGGGGAAGGTGCTTTCACGATCGTGAACGAGACGATCGACGTTTCTGACGGTGGCGTGTCGGGGGTGGTTATTGGCGATGTCGTAGAATTTCGACCAGATTCCACACCTCGGGGAGTGGAGCAGCCGGGCTTCGCCACTCTGCCGACCCCATGGTCGCTCAAGGTGTTTAAAACCATTTACGGTGTGGATGCGGACTTCGAACGAGGTCGCGATGGTCGTCTTGAGTTCAGCTTGCATCCTCGACCGAGAGGCTGGAGGCAAGAGAATATAATCTTTTGGGAATATTCATCGGATTTGCCCTCGATTCAGTCGAAATCGCCTACGTGGCCAAATGATTTCAGTCGGCTGGTCGGAGATAAAGCCTACGGCTTGCTGATTGCTGACATCGCTGGCTTTCCCGTGCCGGAGACGACTGTCATCGGACGTCGAGTGGCGCCATTTACTTTCGGCCGAAAGACCGGTCAGCAAGAGACCTGGATCAGGACAAGCCCGCGAGAACAGGTCCCGGGTAAGTTCACCACAGCTCGCGGGTGGCTCGATCCATTCAAACTCCTGCATTCGGAAGATCCAGAAGGTGTGGCCATCTCATCTGTTCTTGCCCAGAAGGCAGTATTGGCACTGTGGTCGGGTGCAGCAATTGAATCCCTGAGCGGCGACCTGGTAATAGAGGGCGTCGCGGGAACAGGGGATAAGCTTATGATAGGTGAAGTGGCTGCGGATCCACTTCCAGATTTCGTCGCCACCGCTGTTCGCGGCTTACACGAAAAATTGCGAGAGGTCGTCGGCCCTGTTCGTTTCGAGTGGGTTTATGATGGCGTTCGCGTGTGGATTGTACAGCTGCATAGAGGCGGCAGTACATCGGAGGGGGACATCATAGTTCCAGGTGATCCAGGCGCTTGGGTCACGTTCGATGTTTCGAAAGGCCTCGAGGCCCTCCGGTCTCTGGTGACAAGCTTGAAACCAGATACGGGTATTAGCCTTGATCGTCGAATAGGGCTGACCAGTCATCTAGCGGACGTACTGCGCAAGGCCTCGGTTCCTGCTCGCATCAAGACTGAGTAAACGCTAATCCCGAACTAACCATTTAACCGTATTGTCGCCATACGGACATCACGCCCCAAAGAGGAGGAAGAAAATGGCATACGAAGCAGTGTTGGAAGCCCGCAAAGCAGCTGAAGTTAACCAGGAAAAAATTCGCGAGGCTGTACGAGTAGGGTTACAGCTTAAGCGGGAAGCGGAAGAGCGGAAAGAAACGGAGTCGAAGCAACAGGTTCGACGCTGAGTATGATTAATATGTACGGCAATGGTGATTACGAGCGCCAGAATGGCGAGTTGGACGATTCAGAAACCTGGCGCCCGCCGTTTGTGCGGGACTACGGAAGAATCATACATAGCGCGAGCTTTCGACGTCTGCAGGGAAAGACGCAGGTTTTTCCCGGTCACGAATCTGACTTTTTCAGGAATCGACTCACACATTCGTTGGAAGTTGCCCAAATTGCTGAGGGGATCGCCGACAGGCTCAATGATGTCTACAAAGACAAACTCGCTGGTCGCAAGATAGATAGCCGCGTCTGTGCTGCCGCTGCTCTGGTTCATGATATAGGCCATCCCCCCTTCGGTCATAATGGAGAGCGGGCTCTCGACGCCAAAATGAAAAATTACGGCGGTTTTGAGGGCAATGCACAAACGTTGCGCATCCTGAGCCGCTTGGAAAAAAAGGCTAGATATAATTCGCCAGTTGGCGGCGATGATCGCGCGGGTCTGAATCTCTGTAACCGAACGTTGGCGGCCATCCTGAAGTACGATTCCGAGATCGCCGAAGAGCGGAGCCAGGATGCCAAACTAGCAAAGGGCTACTACACATCGGAAGCGGCAATTGTCGCGAATATCAAGAGCAAGGTGCTAGGCGGCCAAAACCCTCCCCCTAAAGGAAAGTTCAAGACGGTCGAATGCGCAATTATGGATATTGCCGACGACATCGCGTACTCGGTTTATGATTTGGAAGACAGCCTCAAGGCAGGTTTCTTGACCCCAGCCACGATCCTGGCCACTGACGAGGAGCTGTTAACTCGCGTTGCCAAGGAAGTGACGGATCAGATCGAGGAGGATATCGGCGAAGAAATCGATGGAACGAGGGTGCAAGGAGCGTTTGTCGCAATCTTCAGCGATATTTTTGCCAGCAAACCGACGACGGAGAAGGGGGCCGAGCAGGAACGCGACATCTCGGACTTTATCACGGCAATGCGTGCTTCTCAGGATCTTCATTTAGACAGTGCGAAACGAACAAAGTTATCGTCCGAGCTTGTTCATGAATTCATAGGTGGCGTCGAGCTGACGATCAATGAAGAATGTCCGGCCTTGTCGAAGGTGAAGCTAGATAAAGCGACGCGTATAAAGGTTGAAATTCTCAAGCAATATACGTATTTGTCCACGATTTACTCAAACCGGGTGAAACTCGGCGAGTACCGCGGCACTGAGTTGGTAACTGATATCTTCAACGCGCTCGAAAAGAAGAACGGTTACCTTCTGATGCCTGACGATGTTCGTAGGCAGGTCCAGGAGGCCGGGAAAAACGACGCATTGAAGGCTCGCCACATTTGCGATTTCGTTGCTGGGATGACCGATCGATATGCTGTTGAGTTCTGGGCGCGACTAAAATCCGACGCCGCAGAAAGTATTTTCAAGCCTATTTAGAGGCGCCGCCTTGGCAGGCATGTTATCTCTCAGAGTGTGAAACGGGCTTGCCATAGCCTTCAACAAGCGTTCGAGTAAGCTCGATCCGCACGCGTCTGAGGGAGGACAGGAACGGCGAAAGCAGGAACGCACAGAACAAACGCTCCGCTGAGCACCAGGCGCTCTCCATTCCGAAGAGCTTGGACTAACGTCGCCAAGGAGGGCGACGTTTAGCGATGACACCGTCTCAAGGGTGTCCGTTTGTGATCCTGGCTGAGCTCGCAGGCCCCGGCTCGTTCGTCACGATCGGGGTGGAAGGCTACCTGTCTGACGTGCAAGCGAAGATCGTTGAGCGACGCGGTGGGAGATGGTGCTTGCTTGCAGAAAAGCAAGCGCGGGGGCAGCGTAAAGGCTCAAGGTTCGTTACCAGCCAAGAAGTCCATCACCTTTGTAACGTCGATGTTGCTCAACGGTCCCCAACTGGGGTCGGCAAAAGACAGCTTGGTTGAAGCAAGCTCCTCCCTGATTAGAACGATCTCCTTGGAAGGTGGCAGGCCGCGCTTCTTAAATTGTTCGATGGCCCGGTCAATGTTGTCGACAAATTCCCCCACCAACTCAACGTCGACGCGGGAAACCTCCCTGCCTAGAAAACAGTAGGCTCGGAGAGCCTCGTCAGCATTTTTCGATTGAACCGCCTTATCGATGGCTGCTTGGTACTTTTCTATCCCCTCGCTGACATTGCCAGCTCTAAATGCGACTAGCCCACTCGTCGCCAATAGAGCGGGAGTCAGCGCAGGTGAGCTCGCAATTGCCTTGTCCAAGGCAAGACGCGCGGTATCGACATCGCCCTGATATGCCCGCAGTACCGCGAGATTATTCAAGAGGGTCGAATTTGAGGGATTTGCCACGAGCGCTGCCTCGGCAAGGGCCGCCCCCCGTGCCATAGACGTGCCCGCTATCGAAGCAATAAAGGAGCCAAATATGGCAGGACGAGTGCTGAATCGCTCGATATCGTGCCATGCCTCGCTCGCCGCAAGGGCATCTGACCAAGCGCCATTATGATAAGCTGATCTGGCGAAAGCTTCGTGAGAGAGTGAGAGGTCAGTCAACAATTCCTCGGGTTGGAATACATGGGAGTGAGTGCCCACCCAAGCGATTTGAGCTACGGCGTTCTCAGTAGGGCTGATCGCACTTTTGCGGAGTAGACGCAGTGCCAGCTTCCGCGAACCACCGTCAATTTCCAGGGTGCCCATCTGAGCTGCTAGCTCTGAGAGGTCCCGGTCAGTGAAGCGACCGTCCCGCAGCAATGCCTTGGCGCGCTTCCAGCCCCTTGGGGACTTGCCATGAGCGGCCTCCGTCGCGAGTAGGGCTGCATTCAGCCACGGGTCGTCGAGCGTACGTCTCGATTTCGACAATACCGCGATTGCGCGGTCAGGCTGGTTAGCGTGAACAAAGAACCTCGCTGCAGACCTGAGAACATATCGATCGTCAGGTGAGAGAATGAGTGCCCGTTCTATCAGGGCTTCGCTGGGTTTGAGCTGCCCCAAATTCGCATGCAGGAGTGCCGTTTCAGTTAAACGGAGAGCGTCTCGTGGATTGAGGCGAAGCAATCTTTTGCGTTTTGCGATTTCCAGGCGCATCCCCGCTTCGCTGATTGGGAGCGCGGAAAGCGTCGGGGTAAGCGCGCCGTGCAGGAAGCGTTGCGCAAATCTCTTCACTGAGTCGTTTGAAACGTCGCTGCGTAGCAGGCTTTTCGCAGCTTGGAGAACAACCCCATCGCTCCATGTGTTGGCTACGAGAGCCAAAGATACGAGTTCCTCGGCGTCATACCAGTCACGAGTTTGGAGCCAAGCAGACTTCCGCTTCTCGAACTCGTTGTCCAGAAACGTATGAGCGTTCCTCAGGAGGTCCGCTTGTATTGGCACTTTTACTGTCGGCGCAAAAGACGTGAACCCACCTGTCGCTATCGACTCTTTGATCGATAGCCAGCGGGGGATTGTATGGCGTGATGCCAGTTCATCATCTGGGGTGATCATCTTACTGTATCTTGCCGAAAGACTACTTCGGCCTTTTTTGCGAGTCTGTCGAACAATGAAACGTACCGAACAAGTGAGAACTGGTTACCGGAAGGCACTCTGTCAAGCGGATGGCCCCGAAGTGTCGGATTAGGGTTGCACAGTTCAGAAGCGGCTTTGGTTAGCTCTTCATGAAACGGTCCTGGGAGGCTATCCCCCAACTCCG
>NZ_JAEPRP010000292.1:0-5049 GCF_016652895.1 Ensifer sp. SSB1 | reverse complement strand
CTGTCGGACAATGGCCTGAAGTTCATGCCAGGTCCGCCGGAAACCTATTACGACATGTCGCACGACCGCGTTCACGGCCATGACGAACCGATCGAGCGGATGAAGAAGCACGGCATCCTCATCGATGGCGAAGGCGTGGTGAACGGCGGCATGACGAAGATCCTCTTGCAGATCTTCTCGAAGACCGTGATCGGCCCAATCTTCTTCGAATTCATCCAGCGCAAGGGTGACGAGGGCTTTGGCGAGGGCAACTTCCGCGCCCTGTTCGAATCGATCGAAGCCGATCAGATTCGCCGCGGCGAACTGGGGCCGCAGGCGGCAGAGTAAGCCGCCCCAAACACCCGTCCCATCGAGCCTCTCGCCTCCCGGCGAGGGGCCTACCGGCGGCCATGGGGCCAGTGAACAATACGGTGCAGGCGTCTCAATCCCTCGGTGCCGGTGGTCGACGATCCTTTCCGATCCTCCGGCACGAGGCTGCGCCTGCCATCCCTGGACTGAATACAAGACAGGGATAAATAACCAATAGATCAAAATATCTGCGGTTCAGCGCGCCCGTGCAGGCGCGTGTCACCGTTCGCAATCTCAGTTCGTGACCTCGTTGACGACGCGCCAGTTCGGTCGACCAAGGTCATGCGGCCAATTGACCACGTCACGGTCGTTGAAGTAGACGACCTCGGCCAGATTCGGGAACTGCGGATCCGGTTGTGTCGCGGCATTCATCCATGGCTGCATGTAAGTTTCGCTGCCTTGCCATCCGAGCTCGGCCACCCAGATCGGCTTCTTGTACTTGGCCACCAAATCGTAGCCGGGCTTCAACGCCTCGGCGAAGGTCTTCGGCGCTCCGTATTCGATCTTGTCGAAAGCTTCGAACCCGAAGACCGACAACCCGACGAGATCGACATATTTGTCACCCGGGTAGTAGGCTTCGAGGTTCGGCAGTCCTTTCGGCGACCACATGATCTGCGCCTTCGGGGCTTTCTTGCGCACGATGTCCATCGCGTGCCTGTAGGCCTTGATCCAGTCCTGGGGTTCCCAGCCAGCCCACGAGAAGCGGCCGGAGGTGTCTTCCATTTCCTGGCCCCAGCGCACGATGACCGGGCTCTTCAGTTGGGCGATCGCGTTGGCGATCGCTTCCATGTTGGGGTCATACTCGCCCCGGAGCATACGGTCGCGAAGCTGCGTTGGTGTCAGTTTCCAGTCGAGCGACCAGGACCAGGGCTCGATGGTGATCAGCAGATTGCGATTGCGCTGAAGGGCGTATTCGTCAGCGGTCTGCAAGGATGCGAGATCGACGTCCTCCCAGGGCAGGAACAGGGCTTCGGTCGTCACATCGCTTTGGGCGCCGAAATCCCCATGCGGATCGTAGGCGCCGAATTTCGTTCCGCCAGGGTGCATGACGGGACGTTTGTCGATCATCGTCTCGGTCTGTCCGGCATTGCCCGCAGGATTGGCTTGTTCCTGCGCCAATGCCGATACCAAGCTGCCGAAGTCCAGCTGTAGAGCTAGGGCAGTGCATAGGGCGAATGCCAATTTGCGTTTCATTTCATCCTCCTGCGGCGTCTATTTCTTGGCCAGGAACTGTTCCTTCAAATTCAACGCCTTTGCTGTGATGTCGTCCTGGGCGACGAGGCTGTAGTAGGCATCATTGGGCTTGGGCTTGGCATGCCTGAAGACATACCACTCGCCGTTTGGCACCTTTCGCTGATAGATCGTGTCGCCGATCCTGGCGTGGCCGAAGCAGGTCCGGGCATCGCCGGCATTGGCCGCGGTCGTCCAGATCGCCTGCATGCACATCATGCCCAGGTCGCTGACGTACCAGTTGCCTTCGGCAAAGGACCGGTTGCCGTTGCCCTTGTCGACGAAGGCCACGAGCTTGCGGTCATGCGCGGTGAAGCGTGCACCGCCGGTAGACCATTGCCAGGTCTTGTTGCGATAGAGGGAATAGACCTCATAAGCGCTGAGCGGCGTTGGCTTGACTTCCATCTTCGCCTTGACCGGCTGGGCGCCCAGATAGACCGCAGCGGCTGCAAGCGGCAGCAACAGCGGAACAACCATGACTTTTATTGACCCATTCATTGCCTTTCTCCTCACACTGGAGATTACAAACTCGACGGCGCGCCGCCGTCATGACGGCACGTAGTATCGGCTGACCTTCTTGGTCGTCCTCGTTTCCCCGACCCGCGTTTCCCCGACGCTCATCCGGCTTCCAGTCGTTGCGTTGATGCTCCTTCTCTCGACACTGTTTGAGGTGGTTCGTGATACGGCAGGCTCGATCCGCGCCCCGCTCTCGTGCGGCTGCGAAAAGCCTTTCCATTGCAGACGGAAGCGAACGATCCTGAGGTTCGTGCCATGCCCTGCGCCGGCAACCGTGTACTTCGCCTCGGTAAAGGTCACGAAACCCAGGCCATGCGACAGGGCCTCCGTTGCCTCGGCGCCATGGCGCACGGCCGATTGAGCCGAGAGAACCGAGACCAGCACCAGAGAGCCTGCCGTTATCGCCGTCATCGTCGAACGCGGCATGAGCGGCAGCCCGTTCTCGCGGGCGTGTCGAACATGGATCACCACCACGAGCCCGGCATAGATGAGGGCGTTGATCTCGGCAAAGACGTAGAAACCCTGCGCCGTTCCGGCATCGGACACGAGCCAGACCGCGAGCGCCGACACCAGGGAAAGCACGAGATAGGGCGTCAGCACCCGAAGCGGCAGGGGAGCCACCGCGCCGCCGCCCTTCGGCGTGATACGAAAATCGACGAACGAGCCGGTCAGATGGTCGCGCACCGCTGCCATGCAGCCGAGCAGCGACCAGGGCCAGCGCGCGAACAGGAACAGGACCGTCTCCCAGCTCAGCACCCGCGCATCATGCGGCCGGAACGTACCGGTCGAACGCCAGAAATAGGCGAGTACGACCAGAACCAGCGACAGGGACACGAAATGCACCAGAAAGTCGGGATAGTCGACCTCGACGAAGGCCCGCCCCATCATCAGCGCCGCGATCGGCATCAGGAACATCAGCGCCATGAAAAACGAAAACAGCGGGTACCAGAACTGCGAAAACAGGAACTGGAACTGCAGCCGCGCCGGCAACTTCGGCACATAGGCCGGCGAGTACTTCAGCAGGATCGCGACGAGGCTGCGCGACCATTGGAACTCCTGAACCACAAGATCGGCAACGTTCGCCGGTCCATCGCCGTGGGCTATGGCGTTGTGAGCATGGACGCCACGCCAGCCATGGGCATTCATCATCAGCGTCGTCGAATGATCTTCAGCGAGTTCCGGCCCCAATCCGCCGATCTGCTTCAGCGCCTTTGTCCGCACAGCGTAATGCGACCCGATGCAGAGCGGCGCCCAGCCGTTGTTGTAGCCGATCTGCAGGGAGCCATGCAGGCTCGCCTCCGCATAAAGCCGCCCGCGCGCCGCCCAGCTGGTTGCGGCGTTTGCGTCGCATATGCTCGGCGCCGAGACATAGCCGACCGACGGGTCGTTGAAAGGGCGCAGCACCTCGACGAGGTAGCTGGCTTCGGGTACGTGATCGGCATCGAACTGCGCCACGAAATCGTAGCGGTCATAGCCGTAGTGATCGTAGAAGTAGGCAAGGTTTCCTTCCTTGCAGCGCGTACGGCGCGGCCAGGCGGCGCGATGATAGTCGGCGATACCCTTTCGCGTGGAGATGAAAACTCCGTGGGCCGCACACCAGGAGGCCGTCTCCGGCGACGGATCCTCGTCCGCCAGCCAGACATCGAAGTCACATCCGGTCTGGTCCAGCATCGCCTGCAACGTCTTGCGCACGACGGTAAACGGCTCGGAGGGCGCCTTGGTGACGACCATCGCGATCCGTCCGTGCGGCACCGGACCCGTGCTCGCTGTGGCAACCTTCGCGCCGGAAAAGATCGCGATGAAATAGACCGGCAGCAGGGTAATCCACCCGACAACGACGGTGATCAGTACATAGGACGGCCAGTCCATCACGTGAACCGGGTCGAGCCACCACCACCAGAAATACGCGAGGGCGGCGAACCACGCGGCAACGCCCAGCATGTTCAGGATCTGCAAGCGCCCGGAGAACAGCGCCGTCAGGCGCGGCCGGACATGCCGCGCACCCGAGAGATCGACATAGTGCCGAAATCCATCGATTGTGGACGTCCAGTTCATCGCCGCACCTCCAGCCCGAAGCCCGGTGCCGCCGTGCGGATGATGGTTTCGATATCCGACAACGCCGGTCGGAAGCCCAGCCGCTGCCGCGCCCGACTGCTATCGGCATAGAGCACCGGCGGATCACCGGGACGACGCGGCAACAACTGTACGGGGACCCGTCGCCCGGTGATCCGATCGATGGCTTCCAGAACCTGCCGGATCGAGGTCCCATGTCCGGAGCCGAGATTGGTGCGCAGCACCTCGCCGCCGTCGCGCAGATAGTCGACGGCGGCGACATGAGCGTCGGCGAGATCGGTCACATGAATATAGTCGCGAATACAGGTTCCATCCGGCGTCGCATAGTCGTCGCCGAAGATATCGAGTCTTTCGATCCCGCCGGCCGCCGCCATCAGGGCACGCGGAATGAGATGCGTTTCCGGATCGTGCCGTTCCCTGAGTTGTCCTTCCGGATCGGCGCCCGCGGCGTTGAAGTAGCGCAAGGCGACGGAGCGGAAATCATAGGCACGCGCATAGTCGCCGAGCATCAGCTCGATCATCAGCTTCGTGTGCCCATAGGGGTTGATCGGAAACTGATCCGTATCCTCGGTGATCGGAAGCCGCTGCGGCACGCCATAGGTGGCGCAGGAGCTGGAAAATACAATGCGCGCCAACCCGGTCGCGCGGCAGGCTTCGAGCAGCGCGATGCTGCCTGCGACGTTGTTGCGGTAGTACTTTCCCGGGTTCTCGACGGATTCCCCGACATAGGCGGAAGCCGCAAAGTGGATCAGGCATTCGGGAAGGTGCGTCCGGATCGCCGTTGTCAGCCGTTCCGTATCCTCAAGGTCCCCTTCGACGAGGGGACCCCAGCGCACGTTGTCCCGATGTCCCGTCGACAGGTTGTCATAGACGACGGGAACG
>NZ_JAEPRP010000026.1:51433-52129 GCF_016652895.1 Ensifer sp. SSB1 | reverse complement strand
CCGGATCAGCGCTTTCGGTGCGGTCGACCTTGATCTCCGTCTGGCCGGCACGCATCTCCTTGAACCCGATATAGATCAGGTAGGCAACGCCGCACCATTTGACGATTTTGAAGAGGTAGATCGACTGCGAAATGATCAGTCCGAGGCCAAGGATCGTATAAGTCACATGGAACATCAGCGACGTGCCGATGCCGAAGGACGTGATGATCGCCGGGCGGCGGCCATGCACGATCGACTGGCGCATGACCATGGCAAGGTCCGCGCCCGGAGAGACGATGGCGAAGGCAAAGATCGCCATCAGCGATGCGAGTTCGAGAAGGTACTGGCTCATGATTTTGCGACCGGTGCGTTGAAGGCCCAGACGTGGCCGAAGGGATCCTGAATACGCGCGTAGCGTGCGTGCCAGAAGGTATCCTGCGGCTCCAGCACTGTCGATGCCCCGGCGGCAACCGCCCTGTCATAGGCTGCATCGACGTCGGTTGACGCAGGAAGGTTGAGGCTGATCGCCACTCCGGTGCCGCCGATCGTTTTCGGCGACAACACGCTTCCGCCGAATTCGGGAAACTCGTCGTGCAGCATGACCTCGCCGCCATAGATCGCGAGATTGGCGTGCATCACCCGCTTGCCGTCCTCGGCCATCGCATGGAAGCTGTTCACCGCGCCCAGGGCCTTCTCGTAGAAAGCAATGGCAGCAAG